>JAGQZQ010000031.1 GCA_020435415.1 Flavobacteriales bacterium | reverse complement strand
TCATACCAAAAAAGTGTACATGTTTCTCCGTTTTGGTTAGACATGTGCTCTTTTTAGGTTGGCGGTTCGTCATGTTTCTCATCCGGTTTCAGGTGGTCAAACGGATTCTTTATCCGACCCCATTCCTTTGTACTTACATACGTGTAAATCTCCGGAGTCCTGCTGCTCTTATACCCGGACAACTCCTGGATATACCGTAAATCCGTTCCCGCTTCCAACAAGTGCGTGGCATAACCGTGCCTCAGCGTATGTAAGGTAGCGCGTTTTGTGATACCGGCCAAACGCATGCCTTTCCCAATACACGGGCCAGGTTGCCGGCATTGACATGCCTCCTTCACGGCTACTTTTTAAAAGACCTCCTGATCCCACCCACGCCATCCCCCTGAAAATCCTTTTCCACCCCACTCTCCCGCCAATTCCTTACTTTTGCATACAAAGGACAGGATTTGAAAAACAGACCCATAGAGATCATGGCCCCGGCCGGATCATTCGAATCGCTCGCGGCTGCCCTGAAGGCCGGCGCCAACTCCATCTATTTCGGCGTTGAGCAACTGAACATGCGCACGCATAGTTCTGCCAATTTTACCCTGGAAGACCTGGAAGAGATCGCGGCAAGATGTGCCGAAACAAAGGCCAAAGCCTACCTCGCCCTCAACACCATCATCTACGACCATGATATTCCTTTCATGAAAAAGGTGGTGGATTCCGCCCTGAAAGCAGGCATCAATGCGGTGATCGCCTCCGACCTGGCGGTCATGCAACATGCAAAGGAGATCGGTCTGCCCGTTCACATCAGCACCCAGGCCAATGTGACCAACGTCGAATCCGTGCGCTTCTTCTCACAATGGGCCGATGTGGTGGTCCTCTCCCGTGAGCTGACCTTTCAGCAACAGGCTGCCATCGTCAAAGAAATCGAACGCAAAGAGATCAAAGGCCCCTCCGGTAAACTTGTACGCACCGAAGTATTCGTGCACGGCGCCCTGTGCATGGCCGTTTCCGGAAAATGCTACCTGAGTCTGCACACCCACAACGCATCCGCCAACAGGGGTGCATGTTTCCAGAACTGCCGCAAGAGCTACATCGTCACCGATGCGGATGATGGCTTTGAATTCCAGATGGAGAATGAGAACATCATGTCTGCAAAAGACCTTTGCACCATTGACATCCTGGATCAGCTGGTCAACACCGGTGTTTCCGTGCTGAAGATCGAAGGACGCGGCAGATCCGCCGACTATGTATTCACAGCAACCCGCTGTTACCGTGAAGCTGTGGAAGCCATCAATGAAGACACGTATACACCCGATAAGGTAGAACAATGGATGAAGGATCTGGAAACCGTTTTCAACCGCGGTTTCTGGGAAGGTTATTATATGGGGCGTAAGCTCGGAGAATGGGCGAAAGATCCGGGTTCCAAAGCCACAGAGAAGAAGGTTTACATCGGAAAGGGAAGAAAATTCTTCAAGAAAGTCGGAGCCGCCGAGTTCATTGCCGAAAGTCAGCAACTGAGTGTTGGCGACAAGATTCTGGTCACCGGACCTACCACGGGTGTGGTTTATGGCGAAGTGAAAGAATTAAGGGTGGCGGAAGCTTCCGTGCCATCCGTAAAACGAGGTGAGGTATTCTCAATGCCCATGCCGGAAGTGATCCGGCCCTCGGACAAGTTGTACAAGCTCGTTCCCTCAGTTGATTAAGGTCATCCATTACCGGCATAAGTGCATCGGATGCAATGCTTGTGTGGAGGTAGACAAACAGCGGTGGCGTGTTTCACGAACCGATGGCAAAAGCGTGCTTATCGGCAGCACGGCCAAAAAAAATATTTACCAGGTTACCACCGGAGATGACGAGGCCGAAAAACTGCATAAGGCCGCGGAAGTGTGTCCTGTGAATATTATTAAGGTGATTGGTTGATGCGGTGACCTGCCAGCCGAAGCGCCAGCCATTGTGATAGCAGGCTGGTGTGATGATGTGGTGATGCGGTGATGTGGTGATGTGGTGATGTGGTGATTTGAAAATTTGAAAATTTGACGATGTGAAAACCTGCCAGCCGAAGCGCCAGCCATTGTGATAGTAGGCTGGCCTGCCAGCCGACGCTTGGGCCATTGCGGGGCAGGCTGGTTTGAAAATGAGCTTGCCGTACGGTAACCTTAAACCTTAAACCTTACACTTTAAACCATTAACCCTCCTGTGTCATTCGCAACAACGAATGTCCCCCAACCAGAAACTAAAAATTATTTGGTGATGTGGTGATGTGGTGATTTGGTGATGGGTGATTTGGTGCAGTCATGCTAAACTTTGGGGAATCATATTAAAAAAAAGAAGGAGCCCGCCATCGCGAACGAGCCCCTTCCTTTCCATGAAAAACCGCCTTGGGTTACCTTAACTTCAGCTGGCAGCTTCCAACAACTTTTCCGTGGTTGATGATGTCAATCCTGTAGACCCCTTTCGACAGGTGCGCTTTGGGAGCGTATGACAACTCCACCCTCCTGAAGCCTTCCACCGTATTGATCATACCGGCTTCCGTACTTGCATAAGCGGTTCCTTCATTATCCAGTACTTCGTAGGTCAGACCGGGGGCTTTATTTCCGATCTCCTTGCCCTCAGGGGTTACGATCCGGAAATCTATGTTATCCGTCATATCCGCAGGCAAGTCAAATCCCACAGAGATCTTCCGGGCACGTTTTGACGAAACCGTGAGTTTTTCCTCATTGTTCTTCGTCGCATTGACCCTGAAGTTACCCGCAGCGATCGACTGGTATATGATCAGACGGTCGTTCAGTTCCTTGTTCTTGTTTTCGGCAATCACAAGGTCATTGTTCATTTTGCGGTTGTTCTCCTCCGCAAGGGTCAACCTGTTTCCAAGCGCAGCCAGGTCTTTCTCCAGCATTTCCCTTTTGGATTTCAGGTTCTTCACCTCTGCCTTCAGCGCTTTGACCGACTTATTTTCCTTGGTCAGGGCATTGATCTCGGCCTGTTTGGAAGCCAGCGTCTTTTCATTCAACTCCATTTCCCTCGTCAGGTTCTGGAAGTTCTTTTTAAGATGGATCATAGATGCATCCAGAAAGTTGGCCTTCTTCTCCTGCTCCAGCTTGGCAGATAACAACGACTCTTGTTTCAGGCGTGCGTCGTCCAGCCAGTCTTGCAGTGTGGAATTATTGTCGTGCAGGTAGATGACTCCTGATAACAGTCCGAAAACGAGGACGGTTCCACCGATAGCCAAAGCCCTGGTTTTTTTGTCCGAACTGATTGTTGTTGTTTTCATGATTTGGTGTGTTATTTATACAAAAATGATGTGGTCAAATGAAGGCCCGATGAAAGCAGGATTAAAAAAGGATGAAGAAAGTGAATTTGGAATCCAACCCTTATGCTAGAGGCAGCATCAACAGAAAGGTAGAACCCTCGCCCACCTTGGAATATACTTTTATCTCCCCACCGTGAAGTGCTACAATACGTGCCACCAGTGACAAACCGATACCATGTCCCGAAATGCCCATGACGTTTTTTCCACGATGGAAAGGTTCGAATATCCTATCAATGTCAGCGGCCTCAATTCCGATTCCCTTATCAATCACACGCACCTCCATCATGCCTTTGTTTTCACCCAGCAGTACTTCTACCTTCCCGCTTTCTCCGTACTTACAGCCGTTCTCAATCAAATTCATCACCACCGTTTTTATCAGGTTCTCCACCCCTGAAACGGTAAGCCGGTCGTCATTGTCCATACCACTGTCCAGCGAAATATCGATCTGATAACCGGGATTGCGTTTTATTAACTCAGAACGTACCTGCCATATGATATCGTCCAGGCGGATGGGCTTGAACTCCGAACGGGAAATCTCCGTACTCGCCTGCGCTAAAAGCAATAAGCGGTTTGAGATGGTATTCAGTCCCTTGATATCTTCCAGAACTGATTCGACTGTTTTGCGATACGTTTCATTATCACGTTCCTTCATTAGCAAAACCTCCAGCTGACCGGTGATGGCAGTGAGCGGTGTCCTCAATTCATGCGACGCATTGGCAATGAAATTCTTCTGCATTTTAAAAGCCGCTTCCAGCCTGTCCAGCATTTCGTTGAATGTTCTGGCCACCTTCGCAATCTCATCCTGACCGTTTCCTTCGTCGACCCTTAAATTCAGACTGGTGATGGTGATGTTTTCCACCTGCCTGATCACCCTGGAGATCGGTCGCAAGGCCCTGCCGGCAAAGACCCATCCTAAAAAGAAAACGATCACCACGCTTACACCGAAAGCAATGAAAATAACGGTGCGCAGATTGGCCAGTTTTCGCAATCCGTATATATCTTCAGCGGCAGCAATCACGGCGAACCGGTCATACTGTCCGGTGTATAGAAATCCCAGCACTTCATATTTCTCCTGTGTAAACTGAACTTCTTCTTCCAGCCTGATCTTATCAAGCAATTCGGTGTTAATATGGATCTGGCTTTTTTCATTGCTTGAATACACCAGCTCGTTCCTGTAATTGTAGATAAGGATTTCTTCTTTGGGCAGGCTTACGGGGTTGTCCTTCTCCATCTTCCGAAGCAGATTGGCATCGATCTCTTCCACTTCTATCAGGAGTTTGGCGGTATTGCTGGCCTTGCTTTGCAGGCGGTTGTAAAAGTCATCGTGGCGGTAATCCGCGGAAAGGGTATAAACGGCAATGGAGAATACCAACAGCACCAATGCCACAATGATCACGAAAAGGTAGGTAAGTCGCTGGCGCAGCTGCATGGCTATGCTTTTAGAACATATCCCATGCCCACCCTGGTTTCGATAAGCTTTTCCGGGAAGTCCCTGTCGATTTTCTTTCGAAGGAGATTCACATAAACATCCACCACATTGGTGCCCGTATCAAAGGTGATGTCCCATACTTTCTCGGCAATGTCTACTCGTGACACCACCCGGCCCCGGTTACGCATCAGGTATTCCAACAACCCGAATTCCTTGGCGGTAAGGGTAATGGTTTTATCGCCCCGTATGGCCACCTTCTTATCCAGGTCAAGGGTGAGGTCGGCCACTTTCAATTGGTTGGTGGCCGCCTGGCCTGGTCCCGTCCTGCGTGTCAGGGCACGCACCCTGGCAAGTAACTCACGAAATTCAAATGGCTTTACCAGGTAGTCATCCGCACCAGCATCCAGTCCTGTGATCTTATCATCCGTGGTACCCAGTGCGGTGAGCATCAGAACAGGCAAATGGGGTTTTTCTTTTTTGATGATGGCGCATAACTCCAATCCGTTCAGGTGAGGAATGATCACATCCAGGATCACCATGTCAAAAGTATGCTGGAGGACCATGCGCTGACCCATCAAACCATCGTAAACAACTTCTGTATCAAAGTCGTTTTCCTCCAGCCCCTGTTGCAGGAAAGCGGCTAATTTTGGTTCATCCTCAATGATCAGGATCTTCATAGAAATGATCGCTTATTCCAAAGGTAGTTGTTGTATGGATATGTTTAACATATTACCCCAACTTATGCAGTAGGAGGTGAGGAACGAGCCGAACTATCTGTATTTAGTTGGGGTTATCCCGATTTAGAAAATCACTTTTCGGATGTACGAAGTATAGGCCGGAAAGGTTGATTTTCTTAATCGCTATGCAGTAGAAGATTTTCTATTGCATAGTTTGGGATTATCCTAGATTATACATTAGGAAGCGCTTTTCGCGCTGAACTATATGTCCCGCACGTGCGGGAGGGTTATCCCGCATTAGAAAATCAAGAATTTCTTCCGAACCAAACAATCGGTATCCTATGATTTTCTTATGCGTCATGCAATAGCTTTTTTCTATTGCATGACCTGGGATCATAGAAACTTCCGAATGGTCGTGTAACTTTACCTGCATGAACCTACCCTCAGGGCAACGGATTTTTCACCGGTATCTGGCAGAACTTGCTATGGTATGGACTGCCATATTGGTTTATAACACCATACCGTATTACCATACATTTCTGAATACCCGTTTGCAATACAGCCTGCTGCTGCTAGCTGCGGCTTACTCGGTATATGCCGTTCATGTCACACGAATTCGTTTGCAGAAAGGACAGGATACCAAGGGGTGGATGATGGGGCGTTACATTGGCCACCTTTACCGTGTACTGATCAAACGGAAAAAAGAAAAGGCCAATCCGGAAGACCGTGTGGCATTCCTGGCTTTCTGGGTGAAGTTCTATTTCATTCCGGTGATGATGAATTTCTCGTACCGGAATCTTGCCAACCTGAAATATTACAGTCTTCAGTTATTGGCAGACAGCAACCAGTTCTCAGCAACGATCTCCTATTTCAATACACAACTGTTTCCGTTACTGGTGTCGGTATGTTACGTGACCCTGACCGGTATTTACCTGTTCGGCTACATCGTGGAATCTCCGGCATTGAACAACAAAGTAAAATCTGTTGATCCGAGCTTGTTCGGATGGGCGGTGACGCTGGCATGCTATCCGCCATTCTCCAATTTCATTTCGAGGCACATCCGCTTTGAGATCAATATCAACGCTTCCTTCGGGAATGAGGTGACCACATTTATTGTTCGTATTCTGATGCTGGCTTTGATGGGACTGATGTTCTGGAGTGTGGGGGTGCTGGGCACAAAATGTTCGAACCTGACGAATCGCGGGATCATCACGAACGGCCCTTACCGCTGGCTCAGGCATCCCCATTATACCGCGAAGAACCTGATGTGGTGGTGCACGATCCTGCCCGCCGTTCCGGAACGTCCCATTGTGATCCTGTTCCTGGCCATGTGGACCGCCATTTACATCCTGCGTGGCCTGACAGAAGAAAAACATCTGATGTCAGACCCGGAATACCAGGCCTATTGCGAAAAGGTAAAGTGGAAATTCTTTCCCGGGATCTGGTAGGTTAGCTTCTTACAAAGCTGCAACGGCATCCAGCACTTCCTGCTCCGTTTTTTCCTGCATGTCCAGTGTCACGGTCATACCGGTAGCAATGGTTTCCTGGCTTTGGTGCAGGCGATAGTTTCCCTGCTTATCCATCGCAATGCCGATGATCGTCACGGTTTCACCTACCGGTACTTCGGGCGATAACAGATCGGATACGGTCAGAACGGAAAGGAAATTATCGAACACCACAAACAGGGCGATATTCTCACCACCGGTCCCATCCACCTCGAATTGGATGTTGGTTTTGTCTCCGGTAAAGCTGTACAACTTATCACAATTGATCCAGCCCAGGTAGTCCGGAAAAGCCTGGTAATATCCGACCGTGGTCTGAATGGCGATGGTGTGATCAGTCCAGGCCGTCGGTGGATCACCGCTACCTGAGAATATGGTCATGCCGGTTTCCGGGTTGGTGGAAGGCATGTCTACAGGGATATTTTTTCCCGGCTTCAGGGACAAAGCCTGGCCATCTTTGTATGCGGTCAGCTTGATCTCACCTCCGGATCTCAACAGTTGTCCGCCACTTCCGATGGTGGGCGTGCGGTAAAGCAGAATGTCCCCTGCCGGATAAAGTTCGATCAGTTTCAGGATAATGGGATATGACACATCATTTCCGTTTGCATCCATGAAGATGGATGAATCGGCATAAATACGCGTACCCATCTTTCCGATGATCGGACCGGTGCCACCCGTATCCAGCACCAGGGTTTGTTCTTCCTGTTTGTGCTGGTCAAAAAAGGCATCTGCGGATTCGAATGAGTTGCCTTTTTCAGCACGTTCACTTTTACATCCGACCCAGAGAACGGAGGTGATGGCACATATGAGTACAAACGGTTGAAAAACTTTTTTCATGGATTCTCATTTACAGTTTTGCAGGTGGACAAAATTCTTTGGTCTGACAATTCCCGAAGAAAAACAGAAGTCCCGCACGTATTGAACCTTCGTGCCATTTCCAGTTGTACCGTAATTCACCAAACGGTCTCAGGCAACCCCGGTTCTTCACAATACCGATACCAGGTTCGACAGCCAGGTTATGTGGTTTGGCTTTGGGGGTCACGAACTCATCATAATTAAACCAGCGGTTCCAGCTCAGGTTTACCATTCCATAAAGACCCCACTTGGAATCGGGTGTGGTATTGTAGTGTGCACCTGCACCAACATACAATTCCTTGTAATACCGGAAGCCCGGGAAGAAGGTCACCTCAGGTGAGAAAAATAAATAACGTCCCACGTAAAGGTGGGCTCTGCCACCAAATCCGAGTTCCCTTCCGGTGAAATTAAAGATCAACTCGGGCCCGATGCCCCATTCTCTGATCTGAAAAGACGATTTCCGGTATCGCTGTGCTGTAGCCGGTGTAACGGTCATACACGCCCATACCATCAAAGCCGCCAGACTGATCTTCCAATTTAATTTCCACTTCATCTTACGTTTCTTAACGGGTGATTTGAGGCAAACATTATACCGCTTTTTTTTGGAATGGCGGTTATCCCGGCAGTGAATGTTCGCGTATGGCACGATATCGCTTACCCGGCAAAGACCTCACCAGGCCTTTGAACTCCATACCCATCAAGGTGGTTGATGTTTTGCTGGGAGTCCATTTCAATCTTGCCCCAAGCTCATCCACGGGTAGCTCACCGGATCCCTCCAGAAATTTCAACACCAGCAGTTCGTCATCATTGCATTCCGGAAATATGTTCATTTGGCGGGGTGCTTTTTCAGAATGCGGATTCCAGTTCATCGCCATCATCAGGTCATTTGCATTTTCTACCAATCCTGCCCTGTTGCTTTTGATGAGAAGATGGCAACCCGCCGAGTGTTCATCGCCTATCCGGCCCGGTATGGCAAACACGTCCCGGGCATAGTCTACCGCCAACGAAGCGGTAATGATGGAACCGCCTTTCACACCGGACTCGATCACGAGCAATGCATCCACCATCCCGGCAACAATGCGGTTGCGCTTCGGAAAATTTTCACGGTCAGGTTTCGAACCGCTGGGATATTCACTCAACAATGCACCTTGTTTTTTCATGCGACCTGCTGTATGTTTATGTTGTGCAGGGTAAACCAGATCAAGCCCGTGGCCAAGCACTGCGGCGGTCTGCAGGCCGTGATCCAGGGCAGACCTGTGCGCCTGAACGTCAATCCCCAAAGCCAGTCCGCTAACAATCAATACATCCAGGGAAGCCATATCCCGAATGATCTGTTCGCATATTGACAAGCCATAGGGTGTGGCTTTCCGGCTGCCCACCACACCCAATACCATGGGGGCATTCAAATCAGCAGGGCCGGATTTATACAGGATCAACGGGCAATCCGGACAATGACGGAGCCTGGACGGATATCCTTCATCCATAAAAAACAAAGGGGTGATCTCTCCGGATTGTAAAAAGGTCCATTCTTCCCGTGCCCTTTTCAATGCACTGTTCCGGTGTTCGGCAAAGGCATGTGCAACAGGACGTGCCAGTCCGGGGATCCGCATCATCTGTTTTTTGGTCAGGTTGAATACACCCTCCTCACCACCACCATAGGCCAGTAAAATCTTGGCGGACTGCGACCCGATGCCGGGAATAAAGGTCAGCGCCAAACGATATATCCATTGTGCTTCCAGGGCAAACAACTACATTTGTGAAAGCCCAAATGTACAAGTTGAACGGGGCCGGAATGCTGCTATGTAAGTTCCGGTAAAACATTTTCCTGACGTGCAAACCATCGGTATCATTCCTGCCCGCTACGCATCCACCCGCTTTCCCGGTAAGCCGTTGACCATCATCAAAGGCACATCCATGATCCGCCGGGTATATGAACGCGCCCTCCAGTCATCCTCCCTGGATACCGTGGTGGTTGCTACCGACGATCAGCGCATTCTGGAACATGTGGAAGCATTCGGTGGGAACGTGGTGATGACCGGATCACATCATACCACAGGCACCGAACGTTGTCTTGAAGCTGCCGGACTTATCAACGCGAATGATCAGGATGTGATCATCAATATTCAGGGCGACGAGCCGTTCATGTATCCCGAACAGATCGATCAGGTGGCCGGACTTTTTACCGATCCCGGAACGTCCATCGCCACATTGATCAAGGCCATGGATGCCGCCGAAGATGCCAGCGATCCTAATCGGGTGAAAGTTGTTGTGGATGCCAGGGGAAATGCCCTTTACTTCAGCAGATCCGCCATCCCCTTCCAACGGTCTGAATCCACCCCGGTTCGTTATAAACATCTGGGAATTTACGGTTACCGTATGGATGTTTTGAAAGCACTGTCCGCACTGACACCCACTCCCCTTGAGAAGGCAGAAATGCTTGAGCAATTGCGCTGGCTTGAACACGGTCTCACCATCCGCACCGAAGTTACCTTACTCGAAAGCCCGGCCATCGACCGCCCGGAAGATGTGAAAAATTTACCGCCGTCGCTTTCCTGATCAACCGGATTATTTGGTTATTTTTATCGTCAAATTCACCCGGTGAAACTCGATGTTCATATAAGAAAATTGCTTTGGTCGCATGATTGCGTGATCCTGCCTGATTTCGGCGGACTGATCGCCAATCCACGCCATGCAGCCATCGTACCGATGCAGAATCGCATCCTGCCTCCGGGAAAACAATTGTCTTTCAACCGGGTGCTGACCACCAACGACGGTCTCCTGATCGACATCGTTCGCAGGGATATGAATGTCAGCTATGAACAGGCCAGGGATGAAATAGAAAAGGAACTGGCGCTTTGGAAAGCCAGACTGACAGAGGGCCGCAGCATACGCATCGAAGAGATCGGTCGCTTTTTTATGAATGCTCAGGGAAGCATCCTGTTCGAGCCATCAGCCGAAAGTCATTTTTCGCTGGATGCATTTGGCTTTGCTCCTGTTCATCTTCCCCAGCCGCGTCAACAAGTACAACCCGTTCGTGCCGTTAAAGAAGAAACACCGGTTGTCCTTCCGGCCGAAACCACCGAGGTTCTCAAACCGGTAAGGAAATTAACCCCGGTCAGCAAGGAGGTTCCTGTCGAGCAGTCCATAGAATCTCCGGAAGAAAAAATCATCCCTATCACCAGGGAAAGAAAAAAACGCGGTATCGCCGAATGGAAGGTGGCCGCAGCCTTGCCGCTGTTTATTGTGGTCGGCGCTTTCCTGGCATGGACCATGACACGGTTTACCCCAACCGATCATCAAACAAATTTCTCACGCATCAGTGTTCCGGAAACCTTGCACGTAGCCCCAACTGAAAAGGTAACCCATTCCATTGAAGAGCAACCCATCGGTGAAGAAACGACACCTGAAGACAAGGTTATAGAGCAACCCGACATACAAGTTACAGAAATGCCGGCTGCACCGAAGGGGTCCGAAGAAATGCCGGATGATATACGTTTTCACCTGATCGGAGGATGTTTCTCCAGTCGCAGGAACGCCGAAAAGAAACTGGAGGAAATGAAGGCGGAAGGATATGATGCCGTATTGGCCGGCAAAAGCAACAAAGGACTGTATCGCGTGAGCTATGGAGGTGCACACGACAGGAAAGATGCGGAAAGACTCCGCAATAAATTGCGGGCAAATAAAAGGTCCGTCTGGATCCTCGAATTGTAATTTCCCGCCGCAATGTCTGTCTTAAAATTCACCAACCCGTTTATCTGATCACCCACCATGGCCCGTATTCTAACCGGCATACAAAGCACCGGAAAACCCCATCTCGGCAACATTTTAGGCGCCATCATTCCTGCCATCGAGCTGTCCCGCAATAAAGCGAATGACGCCGTATATTTTATCGCAGACCTTCACTCTTTCACCACCATCAAGGACCCGAAGGTACTCAAGGAACATACCTACTCTGTGGCCGCCGCCTGGCTGGCATTCGGACTGGACACCAATGAAAATATCCTGTTCCGTCAGAGTGATGTCACTGAAGTTTGTGAACTCACCTGGTATCTGAACTGCCTGACGCCTTATCCTATGCTGGCGAATGCGCACTCTTTCAAAGACAAGTCGGATCGTTTGAGTGATGTGAATGCCGGCCTGTTCGACTATCCCGTTCTGATGGCTGCCGACATCCTGTTGTATGATTCCAATATTGTTCCGGTCGGAAAAGACCAAAAGCAACATCTTGAGATCACCAGGGACATTGCCGGTACTTTTAATAATATGTTCGGAGAAACGCTGGTGGTGCCGGAAGCTCAGATCAGTGAGAAGGTGATGGTGGTACCCGGGACAGACGGACAAAAAATGAGCAAGTCCTACAACAATTATATAGACATCTTTCAGAACGATAAGGCCCTCCGGAAGCAGGTGATGACCATTGTTACAGACACCAAATCGCTCGAAGAACCGAAAGATCCCGATACCTGTAACGTATTTCGTCTGTTCGAATTATTGGCGGATGATATGGAGACCGAAGAGATGCGAAAGAAATACCTCGCCGGAAATTTTGGTTACGGACATGCCAAGGAAGCCCTGTTCGAATTGATATGCCGCCGCTTTAAAACAGAACGCGAGACCTACAACGAGTTCATAGAGAACCCCGCGCTGATCGAGAATGAACTGGCCAAGGGTGCCATGAAAGCCCGACTGATCGCAGGTAAGGTGATGAAGAGGGTGAGAAGCAAGATCGGCTACTAGATAAAAGTTTGCCGAGCCCTCCGAAGCTTTAGCGGAGGATGGTGGTTTCTGGTTTGTAGTTTGTTGTTCGGAAATCATAACATCGTGCAACCACAAACCAGAAACCACAAACTACTCTTTTACATCCAGTCCGTATTTTTCCGCATACTTCCTGTACAGTTCCTTCTGGTCGTTTTCCAGGTCGATGTTACTGCCGTTGATGTAGGCCTTTTCCACATGGTTCGTACGCATGTCCAGCGCATCTCCCGTTGATAGGAACAGGGTCGCATCTTTGCCCACCTCCAGACTACCGGTATGCTTGTCTATCCCCAGGATTTTGGCTACGTTCAGACTCACCGATTGCAATGCTTCTTCTTTCCCCACCCCATATGCCACAGTGGTTCCTGCAATGAACGGAAGGTTCCGCGCATTGGCAGGTTCCATATCACCGGAATAGTTCAGACAATAAAGCACGCCGGCCTGCTGTAACATGTAAGCGGTCTTGAACGGCTGATCCACATCCTCATCTTCTCTGAAAGGAAGTTCATGAACGCGACGCAAAACCACCGGAATGTTGTTCTGCTTAAGGAAATCTGCCACCCGCCAGGCATCCGCACCCTCTACGATCACAATTTTCTTCACCCCTTTGGACTGCGCGAACTGCACCGATTCCACAATCTCCTTCGACAAATTCACATGGATGTACAATGTCTTTCCACCGTCAAACAAACCCCGCATGGCATCCAGTTTCAGATTGACGTTTTTGGGTTTGCTCTCTTTGGCATAGGCACCGGCACGGTCAAAGAACAGGGACAACATTTCAAGCCGCGATGGTTTTTCTTTGTTGTTTTGAATGCCTTCTTCACCTCTCCATGGACTTCCGCGGTATTTGGTTACGGGCCAGTTCATGTGGATGCCATCATCCGATCTGTACACGGCATCCTCCCAATTCCATCCATCCATCTTCATAATGGAAGATGTTCCGCTGATGAGCCCGCCACGCGGTGTAGACTGCACCAGCAGTATTCCGTTTGTCCGCAACGTTGGGGTGATCCTGGAGTCGGTGTTATAGGCGATCATGGCCCTTACATTGGGATTCATGTTACCGGTCTCATCCATGTCACGGGTCTGACGCAACGCATCCACCTCCACCAGGCCCAAAGATGAATTGGCCAGGATCAATCCGGGATATAAGTGCTTACCCGCCGCATCGATGACCTGTTTGAAGTCGGAACGATTGGCATTTGCGGCACTGCCAACGTAGGTGATCTTGCCTTCCCTGAAACCGACGGCCCCGTCGGTGATCACCTCACCGGTGCCGGTATGTACCGTAGCTCCGGTGATAAGTGTCGCTTCCTTTTGAGCAGGCGCCGGTATCTGTCCGGTCGCTGTGTGTGTTGTGATGCACGCAGCGAAAAAAATCAGGGTGATTTGAGAACGTATATTCATGTTATTCAGAGTGTGCTCGGTTACTTGATCAATTCCTCGTCTTCCAGGGTCTCACAGTGATATTGCCTGGATCGTTTCATGGACGGCTTTTTACTATCGGGTCCCTTCTCATCCATCATTTTCTGGATCAGCCTGTCTCTTTCCTTTGCAATCTCTATTTGCATGGCCTCGTCTTCCTTTACATCATAGAGGCAGCGTCCGTCCACAAAAGTTTTCTCGGCCCTGGCATAAATGCTGAGCGGATGTTCGCTCCAGATCACAATATCCGCATCCATGCCCGATTTGATGCTGCCCATGCGGTTGTCCAGGTGCAGTAATTTCGCCGGGTTGAGGGTCACAAATTTCAAAGCTTCTTCTTCGGAAACCCCACCGTATTTCACCGCCTTGGCTGCTTCCTGATTCAACCGACGGGCCATTTCCGCATCGTCGGAATTATACGCAACGGTCACACCTACTCCATGCATCAATGCACCGTTATAAGGGATGGCATCCTTGACCTCATACTTGTATGCCCACCAATCCGAGAACGTGGAACCACCCACCCCGTGCGCCTTCATCTTGTCGGCCACTTTGTATCCTTCCAGAATATGAGTGAAGGTATTCACCCGGAAGCCCATGGAGTCGGCGACATGCATCAGCATATTGATCTCCGACTGCACATAGGAATGACAGGTGATGAATCTTTTTTTATTCAGAATCTCAGCCAGGGTTTCCAGTTCCAGATCTCGCCGTGGCATCGCCATCTTGCCTTTGGATGCATTGTACGATTTCCAGGCCTCATCATATTCCCTCGCACCGATGAAGGCATCGAAATAAAGTTGTTCAACCCCCATCCGTGTTTGAGGGTAACGGTCATTGTAGCTGGGCGAACGGTTTGACCACTTGACATTCTCTCCGAGTGCGAACTTGATGAAACCATCGGCTCCTTTGATCTTCAATGCTTCCGGAGACTGTCCCCATCGCAGTTTGATGATGGCAGACTGGCCGCCGATGGGATTGGCGGAACCGTGCAATACCTGCGCGGCGGTCACACCTCCTGACAGTTGTCTGTAAATATTGATGTCGTCGGGATTAAGGATATCTCCCACACGCACTTCCGCGCTGATGGCCTGACCCGCCTCATTGATTCCTCCGCTACCGGCAATATGCGTATGTTCATCGATGATACCGGGGGTCACGTGCTTGCCGGTTCCGTCAATTTCTTTTGCGCCACCCGGCAAAGTAATCTTCCCGACTTGTATGATCTTTCCGTCCCGGATCAGCACGTCGGCATTTTGCACGATGCCCTGGTCGGTGTTGGTCCAAACCGTTGCATTGCGGATCACCACAGTTTCCTGCGGAGGGTATGCGACCCTGCCGTACGCTGCATTCGGATACACCAATGTTCCCAACTCATGAGGTTCCATTGGCTTGTCCTTTTTCTCTTTCGGAGTGAAAGGTTCCGTTTGAACCGCACGCCACGAGACCCATGTGCCGCCGGCCAGCTGGCCCTGACCAGACATGTTGTGGTCTTCGATTACCGTGCCCGACAACCGTATGACTCCTTCAGCCGATGAATCCGGTTGCAGCGACATGCTCACGGCCCGCCCATCCTGGTTCAGGTTCACCTTTACGGAAACCGAATCGGTGATGATCAATTTGGCTTTTACCTTATCTGCCTTTCCGGAAATCTCAAGCTGGTAATTTTCATTCCCTACCTTAAGGTTATAGTTACCGCGAATATCCGGTTGATTGATGTCTGCGATGACCTTCTTCCTTCCCAGGTTCCAGTTCTCATAAATGGTGGTCGATTCATCGAACAGCGGACCGGATGTGATCAGGAAGTTTGCTGCTTTACCGGGTCTGAGGTCACCAATCTTATCCGATACTTTTAATATTTGCGCCGGTGTTTGCGTCAGCGCTTTGAGTGCCTGTTGTTCGGTAAGTCCATATTCCATGGCCTTTCTGACAGATGCTATGAACTTGCCCGGATCTTTCAGACCGTCTGCGGTAAGTGCAAAAGCAATGCCTGCCTTTGCAAGTGCTGCCGGGTTAGAAGGAGCCATCTCCCAATGCTTCAGCTCATCCAGATTGACAAGCAAGGCGTCATAAGGGTCACTTACGCCATATGCCTCTGGAAAATTCACCGGCAGAATAAATACAGCGCCGGTAGCTTTCATGGCATCGATGCGCTGGTATTCGTCGCCGTTGCCTTTGATCACATATTGAATCCTGAACTCATCGCCGATCTTATCAGCCCGGACCGCACTCCATTTATCCCCCACCTCAAAAATCTGTGGCAGGGATTGTATGCTGTTCCATGCTTCCAGGGAAAGGTTGTGTTCACCAGCCGAAGCCTTATACCATTGCCCATCCATATAGGTTTGGCGCAGCAAAGCAATGGATCCCATTAATGAAGTCGGATAACTTTGGCGCGAACTGCCTTTTGAAAATGACAGATGTGCTGCAGCCTGCCCCTTGATGACAAGGTCATTGTCACGCAGATCAGCCAAACCCACAAGCGCTGAGCTACCCCGTGAAATGCCATCTTTATTAAAAACGTTCAGCGCTCCGAAACCCGCTTCAAGGCGTTTGGCCGCGTCTTTTTCATCATGATGAAATAAAGCGTCGGCGCGAACCTCGGGTTGCAATGCCTGGTTCCATGCGAAAGCTCCTTCTTTGTTGCTTTCATACTGCGTACCCGAACCTCTCTGTTCCCGCTTGATCTCAGGCATGCCGTGGTCGCTGTACACATCAATGAACGCAGGATAGATAGACTTTCCGGTAAGATCATATACCACCGCACCGTTGGGAATCGTCACGGAAGTACCGCTTTGCTCTACTTTACCATTCCTGATAAGCAGGGTGGCATCTTCCAGAATGGTATTGGGGTCAACCACAAGTCGCGCATGTACGAATGCATAGTAACGGTTATCCTCATCATGGATACCGTTCAAAGGAAATGTTGTTTGTTGAGCCCGGGTAAGTAATGACACCGCAAAAAGCACAACAGTGAATAGGACGGTTTTCTTCATCGTCAGAAATTAATAGCCAGCATTTGATTGGAGTAGGGTCAAATATATAACTATGTGCCATATCCCCCAAATTGACATTGATTCCTTACTTTTACCCGATCAAAATTCCCGTCATGGACAACATCCTTCTGAAAATTCATATCATCAGTGCCTGCGTATTTGTGATCAGCTTCATCGTAAAAGCCTTTTTGGTTTTTACAGGAAATGACGGCGGACTGGAAAAGTACATGAAGAAAATGAAAGTGCCTGACATGGTACTCAGCATGATCTTTCTGGTAACAGGCGTATGGCTTCTGATCAATATGGGCGGACTGCCGGGGTGGTTCCATCCGAAGCTCACCGCTATTGTGATCGTCATACCCATGGCGATCATCGGGATGAAGAAAAAGAACAAGTTGATGATCGGTTTGGCGGTGGTGCTGTTCCTGTATATTTATGGTGTCGCAGAGACAAAAAACCCGGCCATCTTCACTTCTAAAAATGCAGCGCCTGCTGAAACAGAAGGTGGTGAATCACAAGTCAACGGTGCAGCCATCTACCAATCCAACTGTCTGCAATGTCATGGTGAAGATGGCAAGTTGAAAATGTACAGTTCCCCAGATCTCAGCCTTTCAACCCTGGATATGAAAAGCCGTATTGAAATGATCACGAAGGGTAAAAATGCCATGGCAGGTTTCGAGGGGAGGCTTAACGAAGCGCAGATCGAGGCGGTAGCAGCATACCTGGACGAGCTCAGGGCTCAGTGATATTTTTGTGGGCAAGGGCTACGAAATAAAGAAAGAGGCAGAAGAAGCCGTTCTGATCGGACTGGTGACCCAACACCAGGATGAAGAACAGCTGCGTGAATTCCTGGAAGAACTGGCATTCCTGACAGAAACTGCCGGGGCAAGGCCGGTCAAATCCTTTACACAAAAACTACGCACTCCTGATCCAAAGACGTTTATCGGTTCCGGTAAACTGGAGGAGATTCGGTTATATATCAAGGAGCACAAAATCAATATGGCGATTTTTGATGATGAACTGTCCCCATCGCAACTTCGCAACCTTGAGAAAGTACTTGCCTGCAAGGTGCTGGATCGCAACAACCTGATCCTGGACATTTTTGCAAATCGGGCCCGTACCTCACATGCAAGGGCACAGGTGGAACTGGCCCAATACCAATACCTCCTGCCACGACTCACGAGAATGTGGACCCACCTTGAACGACAAAAAGGAGGGATCGGGATGCGTGGTCCGGGGGAAACGGAGATCGAGACCGACCGTCGTGTGATCCGGGATAAGATCTCCTTACTTAAAAAGAAACTGGCCGAGATCGATAAACAAAAAGCCACCCAAAGAAAAAACAGAGGAAGGCTGATCCGGGTGGCCTTGGTTGGATACACCAATGTGGGCAAAAGCACCCTGATGAACATCGTGAGTAAATCGGATGTATTCGCCGAGAATAAATTGTTTGCTACCCTGGATACCACGGTCCGAAAAGTGGTGATCCAGAATCTGCCTTTTCTATTGTCGGATACTGTGGGATTTATCAGAAAGCTTCCCCATGGTCTGGTGGAATCATTCAAGTCGACTTTGGATGAGGTTCGGGAGGCAGACCTCCTGCTGCACGTGGTTGATATCAGTCACCCGAGGTTTGAAGAACAGATGCAGGTTGTAAACGAGACCCTTCAGGAGATCGGTGCACTGGACAAACCCCAGATGGTGGTGTTCAACAAAATTGATGCTTACCGTTATGTGAAGAAAGATGCGGATGATCTGGGACCGGACCTGCCCGAAAACATGAGCCTGGATGAATTCCGAAGATCATGGATGGGAAGACAACCTCATCCTACGGTTTTCATCTCTGCGGTTGAAAAGAAGAACATGGATGATTTCCGGAACCTGCTTTACGAAGAGGTGAAGCGGCTGCATGTTCAAAAGTATCCTTACAACGATTTCTTATATGACATGGAGGAATCGTCATAGAATTTCTGCATAGCCAATCTGTAATTTTCAGAATATTTGACGGTGGGTTTTTTGATTGATGGGCGATATTTTATAATTTGCGACGTCCATTTCAAGACCAAATTAATTACCGCATCGCTTTTTAATGTCCCGATCCCTTGGCAAAATCGGGCATTCATAACCTAACAAATAATTAACCTATGAAAAAATTATTTACCCTGGCGATTGGCCTTATCCTGTGCCTGTCAACCTTTGCGCAAACTTATTCGGCAGATTTCCTGGATGGTGTCATCCAGTTCAAAATGAAAGATGTTGAAGATGCCAACATTTCCCTCAAAGAAGCACAACCTGACCCGGAAGTGTTCAGCAAAGTTGAAGCGTTGAGCAAATATCCTTCTCTTCAGAAGGCCTTGAAAACGGTAGCGGTAAATAAACTCGAAAGGCCGGCATATTTCACCAAAAAGCCATCTCTGAAGAAAATGTTCCGTATCCATTTTGATGAATACGAGAAGATCGATGAGATCCTGGCCATCCTCAAACAATGTGATTTTATCGAGTATGCCGAAAAGATGCCGATCTACAAGGCGGATTTCACGCCTAACGACACCTACTATTCCGGTACGGATAAATGGTATCTGGATCAGGTGGGCGCATCCACCGCCTGGGATATCAGCCAGGGACGCAGCGAGGTGAAGGTAGCGATCGTTGATAATGCCGTATTTGCCAATCATCTTGACCTGACCACTTATAAGCAACGCGATGTGGCCGATGGTGACAACGATGCCACGCCTCCCAAACAATACAATTCAGACAACGGCTGGTCTCACGGTACGCACTGTGCCGGACTGGCAACCGCGGACATCAATAACAACCGCGGGATTGCCTCGCTGGGTGCCGGCGTAGAACTGATCGGTGTGAAAGCCACTCCGGACAATGCTTCCAGCAGTATCTCCATCTATTACAGCTACGATGGTGTACTGTGGGCTTGTCAGAACGGTGCACACGTTGTGAGCATGTCTTTCGGAAGTGCCACATTCAGCCAGGGCTTTCAGGACCTGATCAACAGTTATCCGGATGTCACATTCCTGGCGGCTGCCGGCAATGATGGAAGCAGCACCGAACAATATCCCGGCGCCTATGACAATGTGATCTGTGTAGGTTCGGTGGATGCCAACGACTCCCGTTCCAGTTTTTCCAACTATGGAACTTCTTGGGTAGACATCGCGTCTCCCGGCGGATACTCATATAACGGTCTTCTCAGTACCGTATATACCACCAGCAGCGGTTATGCACGTATGGGCGGAACGTCCATGGCCACACCATTTGCTGCCGGACTCGTAGGACTGATGCTCAGCATCGACCCCAGCCTTACACCCGCCGAGATCGAAAGCTGCCTGAAAACCACCGGTAAGGTCATCAACCAAAGCATCGGAAACAGGATCGACGCCACCAAGGCATTGCAATGTGTGCAATCCAATCTGAACGGTGACCCGATCGCCGCTTTCTATGCAGACAGGATAAACGTTTACAAGGGAGACAGTGTGGTCTTCACCGACAACTCTGTAAACGGCGGCGGACCGGCCATCACTTCCTGGGAATGGACGTTCACAGGCGGTACACCTGCTACCTATAACGGACAAACGCCTCCTGCTATTTATTACAACACCGTGGGTGACTTCCAGGTGAGCCTGAAGGTAACCAACAGCCAGAACAACAACACGGAAACGAAAACCGCTTATATCCACGTGAGCCTTGAGCCATTCGGCGAATGGATCGTTCAGAATTCCGGATTCTCTACCGCCAACCGCGGTATCCGAAACATCTCTCTGGTAGATCAGAATGTGGTATGGTGTTCCGCTTATGACGGATCAGGTGGCAATGCCAATGTGCAGGAATTCACCAAAACCAGCAATGGCGGTACAACATGGACGACAGGTACGTTCGGCCTTGGTAATACGAACCTTCTGATCGGGATGGTGCATGGCCTTGATGCAAACACTGCATGGGTGGCAGCCGCACCACAAGCGTCAGGTCAAACGGGAGGTATCTGGAAAACCACCAACGGCGGAAGCACCTGGACACGCCAGGCCACTGCCACTTATAACAACGCTTCATCCTTCACCAATGTGGTATATTTCTGGGATGCCAATGTAGGTTTCTGCCAGGGCGACCCGATCAACGGTGATTTTGAGTTGTACACCACCACCAACGGAGGTACGAACTGGACCGCTGTTCCCGGCGCCAACATTCCCAACCCGTTAAGCGGTGAATACGGATATGTGGCACAGATAGAGGTATTGGGCGACCACGTTTGGTACACCACCAACAAAGGCCGCATCTATCATTCACCTGACAAAGGGTTGAACTGGACCGTAGCACAATCACCCATCTCTGATTTTGGCAGCGAAACATCCAGCGGCGATATTTCCTTCCGTGATGCCCAGAACGGTATCCTGGTGAACAACCAGAACAAGATCTGGAAAACAGCTGACGGTGGTGCCACATGGACCGCCGTGACCACCACGGGTACCGTGTTTGGCGGAGCCATCGACTGGATCCCCGGCACCAACATTGTATTCACTGTAGGATCCGCCACAGGTGGTTCGGGATCATCATTCAGCAACGACGGTGGCGTATCCTGGAATATCATCGACACACAAGAACACCTGGATGTGGCTTTCCTGGATACCGAGATCGGATGGTCCGGATGGTTCAATACCAATGCCACCACCAACGGTATGTGGAAATGGAAGAACCTGACAAACCCGATGGTACCTGACTTTAACGCGAATACCCTGGAAGTCTGCTCAGGCGGAACGGTTGATTTTTCCGACCAGACCACAGGTTCCGCACCTACAGGATGGGACTGGAGTTTCCCCGGTGGAACTCCTGCAACATCAAGCAGCCAAAACCCCACTGTAACTTATGGCGCACCCGGCGTATATGACGTCACCCTCAGGGTGTTCAATACCGCCGGTGACACGGTGACCAAAGCACGTTATGCATATATCAACGTGATCACCACACCTGCTGTACCAGGTACCGTATTCGGTGATACCGTTCCCTGCCCCGGCAGCACGGAAACTTATAACGTGGCCAACGTTGCAGGGGTGACATACACATGGACCCTGCCGGGTGACTGGACCGGCACCAGCACATCCAACAGCATCACCGTTACCGTTGGAAGCCAAAGTGGCAACGTGAGTGTTACCGCCGGAAACACATGCGGAACCAGCTCATCCAGCGACCTGGCGGTGGCACCAAGCAGTGCACAGCCTACCGCAGGATTCACACCAACCGTACTTGGCGATTCGGTGTCTTTCAACAGCACTTCCACGAATGCTACAGACTGGAGCTGGGACTTCGGTGATGGCAACTCTGATTATGTTGAGAACCCAGGACACAAGTACACGGTTAACGGAGATTACATCGTCACCCTGATCGTTGCCAATGGCTGCGGTGCGGATACCATCACCGATACCGTTCACATCACGTCTGTAACGCTTCCGGAGCTCACAAAGGGTATCCTTAATGTCTTCCCTAACCCGGTGCAACAACAACTGAACATTGGGCTTGAGCAAGTACCTAATCAACCGGTAGTGATCATGATCACCGATGTAACAGGACGAATTGTGATGACACAAGAACTTCATCAGGTTGTTACAACACTTGATGTATCCGACCTGAACATAGGCTTGTACTTCATCTCAATGAATGGTGGTGAGAAAGTGCTTCGGTTTATCAAGGAATAGTTAGAACAAACCATAAAGAAAAAGTCCCCGCTCAAATGAACGGGGGCTTTTTTTATTTGTAACAGCGATTTGAACCTATTCTATTTCAAGGCAAGCAATGTCCTTAAATTGTTCGCTTGTCAGGAATTCCTTTATGACATCCTTTCGATCAACAAGCAGATTGGCAAGAGTTATTGTTGTCCTATTTCCTGTTCTCAACCAAATAATTTTGGGTGGATGACCAAGGAAGGTTGCTAGATCATAAAAGTCGGCATCAAAGGTAACTATGGTATACCCTTGCTCTCTGGCATAATTCCATATTTCCCGGTCGGTGCAATCGGTCAATCCAAGCTGTGTAATCTGGGTAGTTTCCGGAAAATCCTTTGATATTCTGTTGACCAATCTGTAGGATATGTTTTGGTCAAGAAGCAGCTTCACGCAACACGGATTTTGTGTTCCCGGTCAGCTGCATACGAAAGACATGCCTGGATTTGTTCTTCAGTCAATTCCGGGTAGTCACTCAAAATATCCGCCCGGCTCATACCTGAAGCAAGCCAACTCAGTACATCGTAAACCGATATGCGTGTCCCCTTGATACAAGGTCTTCCGAACCGGATAGCGGGATCAATGGTAATGGCTTTGCGATAGTCGATCATACGGATACGCTTTTACCAAAGATACGAAATATGGTTGTTGTAAGTTCCGGTCAGTTCATCACAATGACCGAACAGATCTGAATTCAGTTATGTCATTTATCATCATCCACCCGAACCGCCTCAAACAAATATGCCCGGACCATTTCCGTATCGATCTCATCAACCTTTTTAAAGGTCTTAATGTAGACCTGTTTCCGGTTGCCATGCTCAAGCCAGTTCAGCTCATCTCTCATCAGGTGTCCACTGCAAAATCCGAGCTGCACCCCATTGAGTGGAACAGCGCCCCAGGGAACTGAGGCAGGCCAGATAAAACATATTCTTCTGCGACCATAGTAGAACGGAACGTTATATGCCAGTTTCTCGCGTACCTGTGGAATGCAATCAAAAACAACCTGGCGTAATCGCTCCACGATCTCCCGCTCCTGATCCGGAATGAAGCTTAGAAAATCTTCTACGGAATGGAAGTTTACCGGTTGAATCCCCATGATCGATGTGTCTACTTCAATAAGATACGGGCCATCTTTCCTCCGCGCCCAACTGCCCATCCTATGGTCTTTCCGAAATGACATGCGTAGTAACCTTCGGTACCGATGGCTGTCCAGGTTTGCCCCCCATCGGAGGAAACATCTGATCCGGTTCTTCCCACCGCCACCAGCATGTTCTGCCAGGCAGCAACACATGAGCGATATCCGTTAGGAGGTGTGCTGCAACTTTCCCATGTCACACCACCATCAGTGGTAACGGCACAAACACCAAGTGTTGATGTGGAGTCCAGATAGTGCCCGCCGACAACTACCCCGGATTCATCACTGGTAAATACCATAGAAAATATACCGGCTCCATCACCCAAGCGCATAGGTGTTTCCGATGCATCCCAGGATCTGCCTCCATCTGCACTGCACAGTACCCTTGACTTTTCCGGACCACCCGTGCCGATCCATACCCTTTCATTTCTGACTACAATACCGGTACCACTGGCAGCATACCCCGCTTCTCCCCCGGCTGGTGATGGCAGCATTTGTTTGTTCAGTTCCATCCAGTTCATTCCACCATCGGAGGTTTTAAGGACAAAGAAGTGGCCGTCCATCGGATCGCCAAAGGCATAGCCAACCGTATCCCCGCTAAAGTCGATCCCATCTAAGAAGATACCCGGTTGGTGATTTTCATAAACTTTCTTCCACATCTTTCCGCCATCGGTGGTCAGGAAGATCAAACCCGGTTCACCAGCGGTCATCACCAGGGCTCGTTGGTCATCAAATGCATGAATGTCGCGAAGGTCCATACCCAGCGCACCGGTCACGGTATCGGTGACCCAATGCAAACCGCCATCGGTCGTTCGCAACCAGGTGGCATGTGTGCCACTGGCCCATACCACGGAATCACTGACGACACTCAGTCCCCTAAGATGTTCATGGGTAACCGTTGGCACCGGCTCAAACCGGACCTGTGCCGAAACGGACAAGCATGGCAAAAAAGAAATCAGAAATAGAAGGCCTTTGTACATGGCCCCCATCGTTAAAGAGCTAACAACAGTTCATCGGTATCTTTGCCGCCGGTAAGCATGCGAACAGGATCTTCGATCATCTGCTTTACATTCACCAGGAACCCGACAGAATCTTTACCGTCGATGATGCGGTGGTCGTAAGACAATGCCAGATACATCACCGGACGGATCACCACTTCACCGTTCACGGCAATCGGCCGCTCCACGATATTGTGCATACCCAGGATTCCGCTTTGGGGTGGATTGATAATGGGCGTAGACAGCATGGAACCGAATACGCCACCATTGGTGATGGTGAATGTTCCGCCGGTCATCTCGTCGATGGTGATCTTTCCGTCACGTGCTTTTCCTGCCAATGTTCCGATGTTGCGTTCGATATCCGCCAGGCTCATCTGTTCGGCGTTACGCAATACAGGCACCATCAGACCTTTTGGTGTACTCACCGCAATACCCACATCGGCATACCGGTGGTAAATAATCTCTTCCCCATCGATCATCGCGTTGACGTTAGGGAAATTTTTCAGCGCTTCGGTAACGGCTTTGGTAAAGAACGACATAAAGCCCAGCTTCACGCCATGGGTTTTCTCAAACCGGTCCTTGTACTTTTTCCGGAGATCCATCAAGCGGCTCATGTCTACCTCATTGAATGTGGTAAGCATGGCTGTTTCGTTCTTCACTGCCACCAGGCGTTGCGCCAGCTTTCTTCTGAGTGATGACAATTTCTGACGTTCCTGCTCGCGTCCTCCCCATCCTTCCGGAAGATTGTTGCCGGTACCGGATGACAATGCCTCCAAAACATCTCCTTTGGTGATACGTCCGGACCTGCCGGTTCCTTTTACCTGAGATGCGGACACCCCATTCTCCTGCATGATCTTTTTGGCAGCCACCGATGGATGGCCCTTGGCATAACCTTCCCCGCCCTTTTCTCCTGCAGAAACAGTCTCGATTTCTTTGGCGGGAGGTGCTTTGGTTACTTCTTCCTTCGCTTCCTCTTTTTTGGCAGGTTTACCTTCAGGCGCCTTTGCACTGGTATCAATGGAACATACCACATCCCCTACCTTGACCGTGCTGCCTTCCTCCACCAGAATCTTTACCGCGCCTGCAGCCTCTGCATTCAACTCAAGGGTAGCCTTGTCCGAATCAATTTCGGCGATGGTCTGATCTTTTTCCACGTATGCTCCGTCTTCCACCAACCAGCTGGCGATTTCAACTTCGGTGATGGATTCTCCCGGACTGGGTATGCGCATTTCGAGGGCCATATGCTAATAACGTTTATGGTTTTACGAAACCGGGGATCAATCCACCCCCAGTTCGATGTTCTTTTTGTGACCTTTAAACACCGCATCAATGATCGCGCGGTGCCGTTTTTCATACTTATGATAAGAGCCGGTTGCCGGGCTTCCGCTTTCCGGCTGACACATACATCGAATATCACCACTCTTGAACTTGTGGATGATAAAAGGCCAGGCTCCCATGTTCTCGGGCTCTTCCTGTGCCCAGATGTAATCCTTTGCTTTCTTATACTTCTTAAGCAAAGCACTGATCTGTTTTTCCGGATAAGGATACATCTGCTCCAGACGAACGATCGCCACCGTTTTCACACCGAGGCTCTGACGCTCTTCCTCCAGGTCGTAGTAGAATTTTCCCTGGCAGAATACCACGGAAGTCACCACATCTTCATCCGCTTTCACATCATCGATCACTTCCTGGAAGCTGCCTTTTGATAACTCATCAAGAGTGGAAACGCAACTAGGATAACGCAACAATTTCTTTGGCGTGAAGATCACCAACGGCTTTCTGAAGTCACGATGGAGCTGACGCCTTATCACATGGAAGAAGTTGGCAGGTGTTGTACAGTTTACCACCTGCATATTGAGCTCGGCGCATAGCGACAGGAATCGTTCAAGTCTGGCACTCGAGTGTTCTGCGCCCATACCTTCATAGCCATGCGGCAGATATAGTACCAGACCGTTATGCTTCTTCCATTTATCCTCTGCACTGCTCAGGAATTGGTCAATGATGATCTGTGCACCGTTGAAAAAGTCTCCGAACTGAGCCTCCCAAACGGTCAGGGTGTTGGGTGACGCCAGGGCATATCCGTATTCGAAACCAAGTACACCGTATTCGGAAAGAAGCGAATTGTAAATACTGAACTTTGCCTGCTTATCCGAAAGGTTGGCCAATGGGATGTACTGTTCCTCGGAATCTTCAAGACGTACCACGGCATGCCTGTGTGAGAATGTACCCCGCTCCACATCCTGACCGCTGATGCGAACCGGAAAGCCTTCGCTGACCAGACTGCCATAGGCGAGCAGTTCGCACATCCCCCAATCCAGTTTGTTCTTGGAGATCATATCCCTGCGATCCGACATGATGCGTTCGATCTTTTTGAAGAACTTCATGTCCTTCGGCAGGTTGTTGATCTTATCGGCAATGCTTTTCAATTCCGTCTTTTTGACACCTGTGTTAGGTGACTTATCGAAGTCCTCTTCTTTTGCCGGACGAATCCCTTTCCAGTCTCCCTCCAGGAAACTCAACCGGTTTCCATTGGTCCCGCTTTTGGCCTCATTTAATTTTTCCTCCAGCATATCCTTGAACTCGGATTCCATCTGGCTGGCAAGGCGGGTATCCTCCATGGCCTTTGAAGACTTCAACTTCTCGATGTAAATCTTTCTCGGATCAGGATGCTTGGCGATGGCCTTGTATAGCAAAGGTTGCGTAAACCGCGGTTCATCTCCTTCGTTGTGGCCATGTTTTCTGTAGCACAGCAGATCGATAAACACATCTCCATGGAAAGTCTGGCGGTACTCCATGGCCAGATTGATGGTATACACCAGGGACTCCACATCATCTCCGTTCACGTGAAATACGGGGCAAAGCGTGACTTTACCCACATCCGTGCAATAGGTACTTGAACGTGCATCAAGGTAGTTGGTGGTGAAGCCCACCTGGTTGTTGATCACGATGTGGATGGTGCCTCCTGTTCTATATCCTGATAGTTGAGCCATCTGCACCACCTCATATACAATTCCCTGTCCGGCGATGGACGCATCACCGTGAATAAGGATCGGTGCAATGCGGTTTTCATCCATTTCGAACTTGCGCTCAAGTTTAGCCCTGGCAATACCCTGAACAACGGGGTCCACGGCTTCCAGGTGCGAAGGGTTGGGAGACATGGTCAGGTGAACAGTCTTCCCGCCACGGGTGATCACATCACCGGAGAAACCGAGGTGATATTTCACATCTCCGTCAAAGAGGCTGTCGTCATCAAACTCCTTGCCTTCAAACTCGTTAAATATCTCGCTGTAGGTCTTGCCCATGATGTTGGCCAGAACATTCAGCCGGCCACGGTGGGCCATCCCGATCACAAAAGCGCGAATGCCGAGTTCCGCACCTTTTTCGATGACAGAGTCCAGGGCAGGGATGAGCGTCTCAGCTCCCTCGAGGGAGAAGCGTTTCTGACCTACATATTTTGTGTGAAGGAAATTTTCGAATACCACCGCCTCATTGAGTTTTCCCAGGATGTGGGTCTTTTCAAATGCGGTGAGGTTGGGTGTGTTGCGCACCGGCTCCATCTTTTCTCTGAGCCAGTTCGCCACTTCCGGTTTCCGGATGTATGTGTATTCAACACCGATGCTTTGACAGTAGGTTTGTTTCAGATGATTTACAATATCACGAAGCTTTGCGGGACCGAGACCAATCTGAGTACCCGCCTGGAAAACCGTATCCAGATCACCTTCACTCAGGTCGAAATTTTCCAGGTCAAGGGTGGGCAGATACTTCCGGCGCTCCCTCACGGGGTTGGTCTTGGTGAACAGGTGGCCCCGTTGACGGTAGCCATTGATCAGGTTGATCACCCGAAACTCTTTCGGCATATCTTCCACAGCCATGGCACCTTGTGATGCTTCAAAATTGGCTTTGGAAAATTCAAATCCTTCAAAGAATTTCCTCCATCCGAAGTCTACGGATTCAGGGTCTTGGCGATAGCGCTCATATAGCGCTTCAATGGCCGTCGCATCGGCGTTGCCCAGGTAGGTGCTTGGTGTCATCTCACTCCTCGCGTTAGCGTTCCGATTCAAAATAAGTTACAAAGGTAAGAGTATTCCTCATTCTCTTACATTACAAATGTCCTTTCTAACGTAATGCGGGTCTCACGGTTTCCCGAAATGTAAGCGAATCAATACTTTTTTAAGTTCCCGATTCAACACCTCCGTGGCCAGCATATCCTCGAATTCTTCATTCGTTTCTTTTGCCAACAACCCGTTAATAGCCCTTTCAGAGACATCCACCCGGTAAAGAAATGCTTTTAAGAATGTTGTGTCACCCCGCAACCACCTTCCGAGAATCCGGCTCAATTCATCTTTTAAAATTTGGTATGCTTTTTCTGCCGGCCCGTCAAATTCGATCGTCTGACTTTGACTTCCCAGGTCCTTATTCAGTTGAGCCACCACGGCATCCAAAACTTCAGGACGGGAGGCATGGTGCTTTAATTCAGAATCTTCGGGTAAACGGAGGGCTTCACTCATATCAGGACAGGTATTTTCCTTCTATGGGCATTCTGCGTCCCATACCGAAGGCCTTGGGAGAGACCCGCAACACGGGAGGTGTTTGAAAGCGCTTGTACTCGTTGGTATTGACCAGCTTCAGAATTCGTTTCACAAGTTCGGCATCATGCCCCATCTCAATGAGTTCCCTTGGTCCTTTTCTGTTTTCTATGTATTCATATAGAATAGGATCCAGTATATCGTATTCCGGCAAGCTATCCGAATCCTTCTGGTCCGGCCGAAGTTCCGCCGACGGCGCTTTTGTGAGGATATTTACCGGGATCACTTCTTCGTCCCGATTGATGAAATGCGCCATTTCATATACTTCCCTTTTGTAAAGATCTCCGATCACGGACAGTCCACCACACATATCACCATAAAGCGTTCCGTAACCTACCGCCGCCTCACTCTTGTTGGAGGTGTTCAGCAATACCATCCCGAACTTATTGGCCAGGCCCATCAGTATAACGGCCCTGGAACGTGCCTGTAGGTTTTCCTCTGCGATGTTAAACGGAAGATCTCCAAAAACAGGACCCAGCACGTCAAGGAAAGCCTGATAGGGTTTATCTATCCCCAATTTATGATGATGACATCCCAGATTCCGGACAAGTGCTTCCGAATCGGTGACCGAATGTTCCGAACTAAACGGAGATGGCATCATCACGGCAGTGACCTGGTCCTTGCCCAATGCTTCCACGGCGAGACACAGGGTGACCGCAGAGTCGATTCCGCCCGACAGCCCCAGGATGGCTTTGGTTAATCCCAACTTTGAGAAATAATCCCGGATACCCATCACCAGTGCCTGGCTTATCTGTTGGATACGCGAACCGTGATCTGCCATGCCGTTACCACTGAAAGTTCCGGAGTTGACCTTTTCCACATCGTACACCCGGAAATCTTCTTTGAAATAATCCATCTCATCCACCACGTTCCCGGCGTTATCCACCACCATGGACCCACCATCGAAGATAAGTTCCGTTTGTGCACCTACCAGGTTGACATAAAACAGTGGAATTCCATACCTCGTGGTGTTGGCCCGCATCACCTCTCTCCTTTCAGCGGCATGGTTGTAAGAAAACGGTGAAGCGGAGATATTGATCATCAGATCGGGTGCCAGCGGCTTGAGTTCCTCCATGGGCCAGATGGTGTACAGGGGATCCTCCGCGCCGACATCCCAGATATCCTCGCATATCGTGAGGGCGATGCGGTGGCCTTTGAACTGAACAACGTCAAAGCTCCTGTTCATCTCAAAGTACCGGTACTCATCAAACACATCGTAGGTTGGAAGCAGGGTTTTATGCCGGACTGTCTGGATCTTTCCATCTGCCAGAAAGAAAGCGCTGTTAAATAGGTTCTTTCCTTCAGGACGCGGATTGATGGAAGGACCTCCGACAATGGCCGCAATATCCTTGCATTGCTCACTCAGTTTTTGAATGGCTTCATTTCCCGCCCGGATGAAATCTTCAAATTCCAGAAAATCCCTGGCAGGGTATCCGCAAACGGAACATTCAGGAAAAACCACAAGATCCGCTCCGGCGTCCTTTGCCCTCTGAAGGGCATCTTCCATTTTGCGGAGGTTTAACTCAAAATGACCAACGTGAAGGTTGATCTGTGCCAGGGCGATCTTCATCTTTAAATCTGAAATGGTCTAAAAAAACCCGCTTCCTTTTCAGGAAACGGGTTTAAAGTTACGTCTTTGACAGGGTATTCTCAAAAGAGGAAGCCCACGGTCAGACTCATATAGTTGCTAAAGGCTTTGGTCTTCAACGCTTCGTTCTGCTTTGTCATCAGGCTTTTGCTCGAACCGAGAAAGGAGTTGGTAAAACCGTTGTTATAATTTGCAGCGATCAGCAAGGAAGTGTTACCGGTGATGTTGTACTCCACACCAAGACCTATGTTCAGCGCAACACGCATGAAGTTCACATCCTTGATCACATTCACATCTTCTTTAACCACGGTTGTTGTAGACTTATCCTGCTTGACTTCATCAACCGCACGGCTCTTGATATTGAAGCCCAGGTTAAAACCGAACTGTGCAAAGTAAGTCATATAGCCGATTTCGTTGGTCTTCATTTTCAGAAGCAGGGGAAGGTCTACATATTGCAGGGTATATTTTCTTTTCATCAGATGGAAGATGCTTGTATCGCCCGCTTCGGTGTACCAGACAGAATCTTTGAAATTCAGCTTTCCCCCGGCATAGGCAACATCCAGACCGGTTACAAAGCTGGTGGTCTTACCCAGTTTGAATTCCGTGATCAGACCGTACGCAAATTTGACCTGGCTCCCTGCTGACTCAAATGCCTTTGAATCCGGTTTCAGCCACGCCAGTGACGGAGCACCTTTGATGCCGAAACGGAAATTTGAAGTAGACTTACCTCCATCATCCTGGGCCCACGCATGATGCGTCATTCCCATGATAGCTAATAAACAAATGATTCGGAACAAGTTTTTCATACACTTTCTGTTTACCTTAATTGATGGACGTTTCGTTTATTTGCACATGGCAATATTAAAGATTTTTTCCCGCTTCTTAGCCTTTTCCCGCCTGGCTGCCTTATACCTCCTCACCCTCGGATGGGTTTCATGCAATGACTCACCGTATGATGTGGATGTGTCTGAAATCAAGGCAGAGATCAAGGTTGAACGATTTGGCCAGGACCTGTTTTCGATTCCTGCAGACAGCATTGCGAACGAAGTTCCGCGCCTTGCCAACCAATACGGATCCTTCTTTGACTTATTCAGTTTCGAGATCATCTCGCCTTCACGCGGACTGGCCGACCCTAACTTCAGCTATGGCTTGTATAATTTCGTGACCGACTTCAATATGCAAACGGTTTACAAAGACTGTGAAAAGGCGTTTCCCGATCTGGGCTGGCTTGAAACGGACCTGACCATGGCCTTCAAACACTACAAATACTATTTCCCGAAACGGCATTTACCCAGGGTCATCTCATACATGTCCGGCTTCAACTACTCGATTGCCACAGACAGTCTGATGCTGGCCATTGGCCTGGAACGCTATCTGGGACCGGACTACCGCTACTATCCTCAATTGCAGTACCCGAAGTACATGACCTTTAAGATGAAACCGGAATATATCGTTCCCGATTGCATGCGCGCATGGGCCATCAGTGAATTTCCATCCAAAGGAAAACAGGATTTTCTGAATGCCATGATCTACGAAGGTAAATTGATCTATTACCTGCATTGCATGCTACCGGAAAGCCCGGAGACCCTCCTCCTGGCTTTTACGGAAAGTGAATTAGATTGGTGTGAAGCCCATGAACAGGAACTGTGGGCGCATTTCATAGACAAGGAGCTACTGTACGCAACCGATGAGAAGACCATCCTGGAATATACAGCCGAAGCACCCTTCACGCCAGGATTTCCGGAAGAAGCACCGGACAGGTCAGCTAACTGGACCGGATACCGGATCGTAAAAAAGTTTATGGAACGGAAGAAATCTTCCCTCGCTGATTTAATGCGGGAAGATAACGGACAAATGATCCTGGAGATTTCCGGGTATAAGCCTTAAGATTCTGAGGCCCGGTCAGATCACATCATAAGTGATCACCACCTTGGGCGTTGCCGGATGCGACTGGCATGTGAGGATATAGCCGTCTTCCACTTCTTTGTCGGACAACGCGAAGTTTTTATCCATCACCACCTGGCCTTCAAGAACCTTTGCCTTGCAGGTACAACACACGGCGCCTTTGCATGAGAATGGTGCGTCTACACCCGCATCAGAAGCGGCATCCAGGATCACATCCCCCTGTGAATTGAGCTTGAAGTCAATGGGCTCATCATCCATGATAACGGTGATGTCCGCTTCAAATGCTTCCCCGGCATCGGATGCCTCGGCTTTGCTGATATCCTCAAGTACCGCGGTGAAATATTCAATGTGAATGCGCTCTTTCGGAATTCCTGCACCTTCCAGGCTTTTCTTCACGTTTTCCATCATCGGGCCGGGACCGCATATAAAATATTCGTTGGCAGTTCCCGCCGGCACATGGCTACTCATCAGTTGATCCACCTTTTCGCTGGTCATCAACCCGGTATATAAAGCTTCCAGGTTGTCCGGACCAGCATCCAGAATGTAAAACACCTTCAACCGATCCCCATTTGCTGCGGAGAGCGTATCTAACGCCTTCCTGAAAATGATGGAGGCTTCATCCCGGTTGGCATAGAACAAAGTGATCCGGCTTCCCGCCTCTCTTTGCAATACGGTC
>JAGQZQ010000030.1 GCA_020435415.1 Flavobacteriales bacterium | reverse complement strand
AGTAGGCAGATAGCGCAACTATAAACCATAAACTATGAACTATAAACTATAACCTATCTTTACGTCCTTAAATCAGAATGCATGAACTTTATCGAAGAACTCAGGTGGCGTGGCATGATACACGACGTGATGCCCGGAACGGAAGAACAACTGGCCAAAGAAATGACAGCGGGCTATATCGGATTTGACCCAACCGCTGACTCACTCCACATCGGTAGTTTGGTGCAGATCATGCTGCTGATGCACTTCCAGCGTGCGGGACATAAACCTTTTGCACTGGTAGGAGGCGCCACCGGAATGGTAGGTGACCCTTCCGGAAAATCACAGGAACGTAATCTCCTTTCCGAGGACATCATCCGCCACAATGCGGATAGCATAAAGAAACAACTGGAGAAATTCCTGGAATTCGACGATAAACCCAATGCTGCCGTAATGGTGAATAACTACGACTGGTTCGGACAGATGGGCTTTCTGGAATTCATCCGTGACGTGGGTAAGCATATTACCGTCAATTACATGATGGGGAAAGATTCCGTGCAGAAGCGTCTTGAAACCGGACTTTCTTTCACCGAGTTCACGTACCAGCTGGTGCAGGGCTACGACTTTTTTCATCTTTATAAAGAACACAACTGCAAGTTGCAGATGGGTGGTTCCGATCAGTGGGGAAACATCGTAACCGGTACCGAACTCATCCGCAGAAAAAGCAGCGGTGAAGCATTTGCACTCACTTCACCCCTGGTCACCAAGGCCGATGGTTCCAAATTCGGAAAAACCGAGGAGGGTAATGTATGGCTCGATCCGGAGCGTACCTCCCCCTACAAGTTCACACAATTCTGGCTGAATAGTTCCGATGAAGATTCAGCGCGCTACATCCGCATCTTCACCATGCTGTCGGAAGAAGATATCACCACACTGGAGAAAGCACATGCCGCCGAACCACACGCCCGTTTACTGCAAAAACGGATCGCCGAGGAGATCACCACACTGGTGCATTCCCGAGAAGACTATGAGAAAGCCATGATGGCTGCCGACATCCTTTTTGGAAAAGGAACAACGGAACAACTTCGTACATTGAACGAGTCCGACCTGCTATCGGTATTAGATGGTGTTCCCCAGGTGGAAATCGGAAAATCCGAGCTGGACGGCGGACTGGATATCCTGGAATTCCTGAGCACCAAGACCGGCATCTTTCCTTCCAAAGGCGAAGCCAGACGCATGTTGCAAAGCGGCGGAATCTCCATTAATAAAGAGAAGGTGTCCGACAGTACGACGGTGAATGCGGACCACCTGCTGAACAACAGATATATCCTCGCACAAAAAGGAAAGAAGAATTATTTTCTGGTGAAAGCGGTGTAAAGGATTTAATGCAAACCATTACTTCATTTTTAGCTTTCTTGGATCCTGCCTGTTGTCAAATAGTGAAAGTATCTCCACGGAATCAGACTTTACCTTGTAATAGATCGTAGTCTGCCTGCTAAGCACCGCTCTTCTAACGTCTTTGTGTTTAAATGCTTCCGGAAAGATCAAAGGTCTTTGTGAGATCAGTTGCAGTTGTTTCTCAAGCAGACGGGCAAACTTCCTTAGTTCTTTTTCCGACCAGTGACCTTCAATATAAGTTAGTGTATTATTCAGATTTTTGTAGGCTTCATCTGTCCAGATGACCTCACAACCACTTTTCATACTTCTTTCGGACTTCCTGGTGTGGTATTACTTTGCCCTCTTTGCTGTCTTTTAAACCCCGCTCAATGGATTGTCTTTCCGCTTCGGAAATTTCATCCCACCAGTCCGCCGCGGAAGCCGTATCTTCCTTAAGCCACTTAAGCCTCTCAATGGTGGTTTTATCTTTCAGATTAACCAACCACTCGATAAGTTTCAGTTTTTCCGCCTGTATGCTCACGGTTATTGTGTTTTGTTCAAATTTAACGTTTTTTGCCCGGATTTGTTCGCTATTATGATTACCTGGCTATGTTCAGAATAAGGAATATCTTCTGGTGAAAGTGGTGCAATTACCTGCCAGCCAGATTCCGTATACAATTCTCCCGGACCTGCCAGATCTCATCAAAATCTAACGGGCAACCGCTTTCCCTTATCCATTGTTTCAGAAAATCCTGGTGGTGGCTGACCTTGAATGCTGCCACTTGCGAAGGTTGTATCTCCGTTTCGATCATCACGTCCTTTGCTATGTTCCGATAATCAGATCCTTTTGTGGTAAGGTCGATGCGTTCACCGTCGACCTTCAGGTAACAATGTGCTTCCGGAATAAAGTCCAGTGAATGACGTGAAAGTTCCTCACCAATACCCGGTGTATTCGCTTCATTCATTTTATAAATTCCCAGGATCAACTGCACATCAGGAACGTTGTTGAGATCAGCAAGGCGTTTCAGGAGTGCATGTTTTGAACTGCACGTACCTTTCTTTTCCCTTAACACCAACGACAGGTCAGAGCGATTGAGGTTTCGTCCATACGGGAGTTGCCTTACGAATTCAGTCAATGACAACCAGGTGTGAATACCCTCACCTCTTGCAAGCAATGTGAGCGCATCCCCGGAAGTGAGTGGCTGATCTGTTTTCATATTCAACGGTAAGCCCGGTAGAGATCGAGCGCCTGTCGAAACCGAATCAACCCTCGGCCAATGCCTTAAGCTTATTTAATGCCCTCGGCCAGGTCTCGCTGAAGTAATCCTTGTACTCAGGCACCACATCTATTTCAATCGACACAGTGGTTATGCCGGAGTTCTCTTCAAACGAATAATTTTCAAGACTGCCTGCCCATTTTTCCACTTCAGGTCCTTCTGTAATCTCCTGTCCGCCCTTCAGCATTCCGATATGCCGGATCGATACAAACCGAAAGGGTGTGTTCTCTACTATTTCCGAAACCATGCCTTCCTTCTTCCCATCATCCGTGGTTCCGACAAACAACATCCTCTCTCCCTTCTGCCACTCTCCTTCATAGGTTGACGTCGGATTGAATTCCGCGGTCCACTGTTCATATGTATTGATATTCTTCGTGCCGAGCATGGTATCGTAAACCTTCTCTGCCGGCGCATTGATGGTTTGTTCAAAATGCATTTTTTCCATTGCCTAAACTATTATGTTGGTTATTACGGGGCTATGAGTGATTTAATTAAAGTTGAAGAAGAACCGGGTTCTGCTGCATTCCATGCCCATCACTTTACTTTTTAGATAAGGCCAATGTCAGACCGAGAATTGACAATACACCCACCTTGCTCCACCTGGTAATCTTCCAAAGCTTAGGATTATTGATGTGCTTTGTCAACCTGCCGGACAGGATCGCAATCAGGCTGAACACGACCAGCGCCTGCGCCATAAAGATCAAGCCCAGGGCAACCATCTGCCATGTGACATTCATTCCATTGGGACTAACAAACTGCGGCAAAAAAGCAATAAAGAACAGGGATACCTTCGGGTTCAGTACATTCATAAAAAAGCCCTTTCTGATCAATGGCAAAACCCTGAATTCATTCGTTGTCCGGTCCGCCTGAAAGTCTAACTCCGGTTTTCCTTCTTTCGTAGCGCGGAAGGCCAGATAAAACAGATACGCCGCACCCAGGTATTTGATGATGGAGAACACAAATGCAGACTTCTGTATGATCAATGATAATCCTGTCGCAGCTGCCAGCGTGTGTATCAACACACCCAAACAAAGTCCGATGGAGATGGAAATTCCGTTTTTGTGTCCTTTGGTCAGGCTCTCTGTCAGAACAAACAGATTATCCGGGCCAGGCATGAGAGATAACAATACGGATGCGATAATGAAGGAGATGATGAGTTGGGGTTCCATGTTGGTTTTAGTCTAAGCAGATAAGACAAATTTAGGTAAAGGTTCCCAGATCGTTCTGCCGTTAGGCGAAGGTTGTACCTTAGTCTGACTATTCCGTAGCTTGAAGCTACATTGACGTGTCATGATAGATATTTAACCACAGCCTTTCAATCCTGTTTGGCATTAGGCAAAGGTTCTGCCGTTAGGCGAAGGTTGTACCTTCGTCTGACTATCTTGTAGCTTGAAGCTACCTGAATCATATCTTAAAATACCCTCTCCCACGCCATCGTGTTTTGATAATCGATATTAATCGGATATAAGTACTTACTCCGCATTGTTATCGGACCGTCTTTATAGATTTGAGCAGAACAACACCATGACAACCGGTTATAAGATATTCGATCAATCTGCGCTTTATTTTATGACCCTCCAGGTAGTGCAATGGGCGGATATTTTCACACGTAAAGTCTACCGTGACATTATCATTGACGGCTTCAGATACTGTTGTGATAAGAAAGGGTTAGAAATATATGCCTATGTTATCATGTCCAATCATATTCACCTGCTTGCCCAAAGCACAAAAGGTGACATAAGCGGAACGATCAGGGATTTTAAACGACACACTGCAAAACAAATACTCAACATCGTTCAAGATAATAGTGAGAGTAGAAGGCACTGGATGATGATGATCTTCCGCTACGCCGCCCGTGGACATAACCGCAACAAAACATTCCAGGTATGGACCCATGAGAACCATGCAGAACTTATATATTCAAACAAGTTCATTGAACAGAAAATCGAATACATCCATAACAACCCGGTACGGGCCGGACTGGTGGAAAAACCTGAAGATTATCTTTACAGCAGTGCCAGGTGTTATGCAGAATTAGACGCTGTGTTTCAAACCGAACTGGCGGTGTTGAGGTGGAAAACGGTGAGGTGAGTGATGATGTTGGTTGCGTAGCACATGCTACAGGATAAACAGACGAAGGTGCAACCTTCGCCTAACGCATCGGTGAGGTTGATATGCAACGGTGAGATGAGGTGGAAAAAGTACGCTGAAGATGGTGTTGGTTTTGCGTAGCAAATGCTACAGAATAAACAGACGAAGGTACAACCTTCGCCTAACGCATCGGTGGGGTTGATATGCTACGGTTAACTATGGTCTTCAATCCCCAGTCCCTGCTTACATAAACTTATAAGTAACGCTTTAATCACTTCAATGGAGGTTGAAGCAAGTTTACTCCCAATACTTTTCTTTGCCTTATTCCAAACAGTATTGTCTCTTGCAGCATCTAAGAACTCATGTCCTAGCCATGTAAGGCCAACGGGTTTCCACTCAAAGCCATCTTTTGTAATCAAGTCCTTCGCATCCAGGTAACCAGCTTCTGCCAGCAATTTCACATGGTAAGAAATCTGTTCCTTGGAAAAATTATCTACCTCAATATCTAACAAGCCCATTGGTGATTTTTTCCTTTCCACTTCAATCAGTATTTGCCGGATTAAATCTATATCTCTTTGCATATGTTCTTATGTATATTAATGGTTCTGTTCATTGGTAATACTGCTGCCACACTTTCAATTTTTTATCTTCAGTAAGTAATTACATAACAACCTTAAAGCAAATCACCAACTAATTTCTATTTACTGCAATTGGCAGACCAATGACCCTGAATCGTTAGGCGAAGGTTGCACCTTCGTCTGGCTATCTTGTAGCTTGAAGCTACATTATATAATCAGCGCGAACTGCAATCCACGCCTATTCCCCAGCATACAACTTCACCACCACCGTTCCATCCTCGGTGATATAACCGCGGTACATGCCGGGCGTGTTGAAGGTCATCGCGACATTGCCTTTGGCATCCAGTGCGATCACGCCGCCGGTGCCGCCGGTTTCGGTGAGCTTTTTAATGATCACCGTCTCGGCAGCCTCCGATACCGTCTGACTTTTATATTCCATCACCGCAGCAATATCATAGGCCACAACATTTCGGATGAAATATTCTCCGTGGCCGGTTGACGATACACCACACGTTTTGTTGCTTGCATAGGTGCCTGCGCCAATGATGGGTGAGTCTCCTACCCTGCCATAACGTTTGTTGGTCATCCCACCGGTGGAGGTTCCGGCAGCAAGGTTGCCCTGCTTATCCAGCGCCACAGCACCCACCGTTCCGAATTTGTGGTCGCCGTTGCCTTCCGGATTTCCAGACCACTGCTCATCAAACTCCACATCCAGCGGGGCCACCTCCCCTTTGTCATCGTTCAGTTTCATTTCCTCCTGCTCTTTCAGGCGAAGCAACTGTTCGTATCTTTTTTGGGTAAAGAAATAGGCCGTATCGACCATTTCCAGTCCTTCTTTAACGGCGAATGTCTCAGCTCCGGATCCTGTCATCATCACATGCGGCGATTTCTCCATGACCTTGCGGGCCGCGCTGATCGGGCTTTTGATGGTGCGTACACCGGCCACAGCACCCGCCATACCGGATTTTCCATCCATCACTGATGCGTCCAGTTCATTGGTACCGGCATTGGTAAATACCGCTCCTTTGCCAGCGTTGAACAACGGGCTGTCTTCCATGACGTGGATGGTCTGCTCCACTGCGTCCATACTGGAACCTCCATTCTGGATCACCTTGTATCCGGTTTGAAGTGCTTCCGTAAGTTTGCTGCGGATGGCCTGTTCCATGGAATCGGTCATGTTCTTTTTCAGGATGGTGCCTGCACCTCCGTGGATCACCAGCACTACATTTTTCATGGGTTGTTGTTCTTGTTGAGCCCACATGTAAAGCGGCAATGCCATACATACCAGGGCGAGGATTGTTTTTTTCATGGGAATGGGTTTGGGTGAATCAAACTTATGAAAAAAATGTACTGAATCGGGTTCAAGGTTTAAAGTTGCAGGTTTGTCAACCTTAAACCTTGAACCTTTAACTGTAAACCTTTAACTATCTTTGCCGCCATGTCCCTCTTACAAGACATACAAAAACTGGCGAAGGAGAACCTCCCGGAAGTGATCCGGATTCGCCGGCACATGCATGCACACCCGGAGCTTTCCTTCCAGGAGAAGGAGACCTCGGCATTCGTTGCATCGGAGCTGGAAGCGCTTGGCATCCCCTTTACCAAAGGCTGGGTAGAGACCGGCATTGTGGCCATCATCGAAGGGAAGAACCCATCTAAAAAAATCATCGCCCTGCGGGCAGATCTGGACGCATTACCTATCCAGGAAGAGAATGATGTGGCGTATAAGTCTACCGTCAAAGGCGTCATGCATGCCTGTGGCCACGATGTACACACTTCTTCTTTGCTTGGAACGGCAAGGATTCTCATGCAACTCAGAGACCGGTTTGAAGGGACAGTTAAACTCATTTTTCAACCGGGTGAGGAAAAACTCCCCGGTGGCGCTTCGCTGATGATTGAAGCGGGAGCACTGAAGAACCCGGCGCCTTCAGCCATGTACGGACAGCATGTACAACCTGACCTTCCCGCCGGGAAAGTGGGCTTTCGTCCGGGACACTACATGGCTTCTGCAGATGAACTTTTTATTACGGTAAAAGGCAAAGGCGGCCACGGTGCAATGCCTGATAAGAATGTAGATCCTGTATTGATCTCCGCCCATCTGATTGTAGCACTGCAACAGCTGGTAAGCCGCATGGCACCACCTGCCATCCCTTGTGTTTTATCCATCGGAAAGGTGATTGCTAACGGAGCCACCAACGTGATCCCGAACGAAGTGCACATGGAAGGAACCTTCCGCACAATGGACGAGGCCTGGCGCGAGAAAGCACACGAGCAGATGGTAAAGCTGGGAACCTCCCTTGCCAAAAGCATGGGTGGCACCTGTGATTTCAGGGTGGAGAAAGGTTATCCGTTCCTGGTCAATGAAGAGGCATTGACGCGACGTGCCCGTGAGCAGGCCATTGCATACCTTGGAAAAGACAATGTGATCGACCTGCCGTTGCGCATGACCTCAGAAGATTTTTCCTACTATTCTCAGGTGGCGGACACCTGTTTCTACAGATTGGGCACCGGCAACGAAAGCCGTGGCATCACCGCCCAGATACACACGCCGAAGTTTGATATTGATGAGTCGGCCCTGGAAACTGGCATGGGCCTGATGGCGTGGTTGACTGTAAATGAGTTGATGGTTTAAAGTCTAAGGTTCGTCAACCTTAAACCTTAAACTTTAAACCAGTTAATTCCCGAACTCCGAAATAAATTTGATTCTGACGAGGCGGACTTCCTCTTCGCTCAGTTCTTCATCTTTGAATTCTTCCAGTGCTTCGGCGATGCTGTCGGTCTCTGCTTCCTGAAAATATTCAAAAAGCATATCCTGCTTGTCTTCATCCACCATTTCATCGATATGGTAAGACAAATCCAGTTTGGTGCCGGAAAGCACGATGGTCTCAACCTCATGCAGCAGGATATCCGGAGAAATCCCTTTGGCACTGGCGATATCATTGAAAGGTAGCTTACGGTCTATGTTCTGGATAATATGCACTTTAAGGCCTGACTTGTTCACCACCGATTTAATGACCATATCGGTTGGCCGTTCGATGTTGTTCTCTTTCACATACCTTTCTATCAACGCCAGAAAAGGTTTTCCGAAGCGCATGGCTTTTCCGCTGCCAACCCCTACGATGTTGTTCAGTTCATCCATCGTTACAGGATACTGGATGGCCATGTCTTCGAGCGAAGGATCCTGAAAGATCACAAAGGGCGGCAGTTGTTTTTCCTTGGATATGGACCTCCGGAGATCTTTCAGTAAATTGAAGAGAACCATGTCCGCCGCACCTGTCTTAGCATGGCCATTGGTGGGGATCACTTCGTCCATGCCTTCTTCTTCATACTCCTGATCTTTGGAAAGCATCATGGAATATGGCTTGGCCAGGTATTCCCTGCCTTTATCAGCAACCCTGAGCAAGCCGTAGTTCTCAATATCCTTCAACAGAAAACCGGCCACCAGCGCCTGCCGGATCACAGCATTCCAGTAGCGCTCGTCCTCAGCATCACCGGCACCGAACACTTCCAGCTGGTTATGTTTGTACGATTTTACCGTATTGCTTGCCTTACCGGTCAGTACATTCACCACATGACGGGCCTTGAACTTTTCCTTCAGAAGGATAATGGTATTAAGAAGCAACACCATGCTCTCCTGGCCTTCGAATTGTTCCCTGGGATTCTGACAATTATCGCACAGATTGCAATGATCGTGCGGATACGTTTCACCGAAATAATGTAACAAGGTTTTTCTCCGGCACATGGAGGATTCCACGTATGCCATCGTTTCCAGAAGCAACTGTTTGCCGATCTCCTGCTCTGCCACCGGCTTGCCCTTCATGAACTTCTGGAGCTTCAGGATGTCATTGTAGCTGTAAAAAGCAACACAGTTTCCTTCTCGTCCGTCCCTTCCGGCACGACCTGTTTCCTGATAATAGCTTTCCAGACTTTTGGGAATATCATGGTGGATGACAAAACGCACGTCCGGTTTATCGATGCCCATACCGAAGGCGATGGTTGCTACGATCACATCCACATCCTCCATCAGAAAACGATCCTGATGCTCGGCACGCGTGATGGAATCCAGACCGGCATGGTACGGAAGTGCTTTGATCCCGTTTACCTGTAGCAGTTGCGCCAGCTCTTCCACCTTCTTCCGGCTCAGGCAATAAATAATCCCTGATTTACCCGCGTGTGCCTTTATATACTTGATGATCTCCTTGGTCACATTTACCTTCGGCCTGACTTCATAATAAAGGTTTTCCCTGTTAAAGGAAGATTTGAAAACCGAAGCACTGCTCATTCCCAGATTCTTCTGAATATCCTGCTGCACCTTGGGGGTTGCGGTGGCCGTTAATGCAATGATCGGTGTTTGCCCAATTTGTTCGATGATAGGTCGGAGCCGACGGTATTCCGGTCTGAAGTCATGTCCCCATTCCGAAATACAGTGCGCTTCATCAATGGCAAAGAAGGAAATATGGATTTCTTTCAGAAAGCGGACATTGTCTTCCTTTGTCAGCGATTCCGGTGCCACATACAGCAGCTTCGTCTTTCCATCACGCACATCATTCTTCACGTTCTCCACATCCTGACGGGACAAGCTTGAATTGAGAAAGTGAGCAATCCCATCTTCATTACCAAAACTTCTCAAAGCATCCACCTGGTTCTTCATCAGGGCGATCAGCGGTGAAATAACAATGGCAGTGCCTTCTGACATCAGGGCGGGCAGTTGATAACACATCGACTTGCCGCCACCGGTGGGCATGATCACAAACGTATCACGTCCGCTAAGGACATTCTTGATGATCGCTTCCTGATCACCTTTAAACTTATCAAAACCGAAGAACTTCTTGAGGTATTCTGTAAGACCGTTGGCCTCTAGCACGGGCTCCCGGTTCATTTTACTAAAATTAGATACATTTGTCATTCTAAATCACTTGATCCGATAATTCACCCCGCATTTAAAGATAACAATATTTACCATTTCCATCCTATTTTTTTTGAAATCAAAAGAAGACATCATAGCCATAGGCCGTCAGGTGATTAACCGGGAATTACAAGCAATATCAAGCATTCCTTCCCGGATCGGAGATGATTTTGCATCCTGTATTGGTTTGATTCTGAACAGCAGGGGTCGGATCATCATTACCGGGATTGGCAAAAGTGCACATGTTGCGGGTAAGATTGTTGCCACCCTGAACTCGACCGGCAGTCCTGCTATTTTTATGCATGCAGCCGATGCCGTCCATGGGGATCTGGGCATTGTACAGAAGGACGATATCGTGTTGTGCCTGTCAAAAAGCGGTGAGACGCCCGAAATCAAAGCACTCATTCCATTAATAAAGTCCCGCGGTCATAAGTTGGTGGCCATGGTTGGACAAATGAATTCCTACCTGGCCCGTGAGTCAGACTTGGTGCTGGATACCTCGGTGGATCAGGAAGCCTGCCCCAACAACCTTGCCCCTACCACAAGCACAACCGCACAGATGATTATGGGGGATGCCCTGGCGGTTACCCTGCTCGAATGCCGTGGTTTTACAAAGGAGGATTTTGCACGCGTACATCCGGGAGGAGCCCTGGGAAAACAACTTTATCTGAAAGTTGATGACATATACAAGGGCAATGAAAAACCGGTGGTTCAACCGGAAACACCCCTCAAGCAGGCCATTGTTGAAATATCGTCCAAACGCCTGGGTATGACCGCCGTGATAAACCACGGAAAACTCGTGGGCGTCATTACCGATGGTGACCTGAGGAGAATGCTGGAGAGCAACAGACCCATCGATGATCTGACGGCAGCGGATATCATGAACACGACCCCGAAGTCCATCGCTCCGTCAGCCCTCGCCGTGGCTGCCCTGGAGGTCATGGAGAAATTCCAGATCACACAATTGGTCGTTGCTGAAAACGACCAATACCTGGGCGTTATTCATCTACATGACTTACTAAGAGAAGGCATTCTCTGAACCAATCGGTATGGCAGCAGAACACAAACATCCCGATGAGATGAGCTTTCTCGATCACCTGGAAGTACTCAGGTGGCACCTCGTACGAAGCAGCATCGCCGTGTTCATCTTAGCTGCCATTGCCTTTGTGAACCGCCCCCTGATCTTTGACACCATCCTGTTCGGTCCGAAAAGCGGTTCGTTCCCTACCTATGTGGTATTATGCAAAATGGCGCAACAGTTGGGTCTGGACGAATCTCTTTGCATGACAGACCTGCCGTTCCAGATCATCAACATTGATATGTCCGGGCAATTCACCCTGCACATTATGGTGTCCATTATCAGCGGCTTGGTCATGGCATTCCCGTATATCCTCTGGGAGATCTGGCGCTTTATCCGCCCCGCCCTTCACCAAAAAGAAAGACGGTATGCGCGTGGACTGGTATTCTATACTTCATTTCTTTTTATCAGCGGTCTGCTGTTTGGTTATTTTGTGATCTCTCCTTTATCCGTACAGTTTTTGGGAACCTACCAGGTTAGCGCACAGGTGCCCAACCAACCCACACTCAATTCATTTATCATGACAGAGGTGCTCATCACCGTAGCATCCGGTCTCATCTTCGAAATGCCGGTTCTGGTTTACTTCCTCACGAAGATGGGGCTCATCTCTCCCGAATTCCTTAAGAAGTACCGCCGCCATGCCATTGTGATCAACCTGGTCCTGGCCGCCATCATTACACCTCCGGATATTTCCAGTCAGATACTCATGGCCATCCCATTGCTCATCCTATATCAGATCAGTATCTGGATATCAGGGCGGGTACTGAAGAAGGAAGCAGCAAACCAGGACTGACAAACCACGTAAACAATTAATACCGGACGGACAACCCAACTGTCTGACCAAATTGGTAAATTGCAGCTTACCCATGTTGTATCTTTTTACAAATCGGAAATATGCCCTGGCCCTGCTTCTGGTCACGTGGTTCGCAGGAGTCCTGTCTTCGCAAGCCCAGACGGAAGTATCCGGACATGTTTATGACGCGGCCACCGGAGAAGTGCTGCCATTTGTGAATGTGAGCTACAAGAATGGCCGGGTAGGCACCACGACCAATGAAGATGGCTACTATTTTCTCAGTACCAATTTTCCAACCGATTCATTGTTAGTCAGCTTTGTAGGCTACAAATCACAGGTCCACCCCGTTAAGAAGAATCAAAAACAAACGCTGGATATCCGGCTTGAATCCAGTCAGATCGACCTGGAAGAAATGGTCATCTATGCCCCTACTGAGAACCCGGCCCATTTGCTTCACCGGAATATCGTTTCCCATAAGAAACTGAACAATAAAGATAAACTGGACGCCTACCAGTACGAGGTGTACACCAAGATCGAATTCGATCTGAATAATTTTAATGAAAAATTCAAAGACCGTAGGATGTTCAAACCTTTCCGGTTCGTATTCGACAATGTGGATACAGCGGAAAACGGCAAGCCCTACCTGCCCATGGTGATGAGCGAATCCATCTCGGATTTCTATTACAAGAACAAACCCCACGCCCAAAAGGAATTTATCAAGGCAAGCCGCGTTTCCGGCATCGACAATCAAAGTGTTTCACAGTTTACCGGAGATATGTATCAGGACTTCAACATCTATGATAATTTCATGGTGATCTTCGGAAAAAACTTTGTAAGTCCCATTGCCGATAATGCCCTGTCATATTATAAACTCTTTCTCATGGACAGTGCCACCATCGATGGAAAATGGTGCTACAAGGTGGTCTTCGAACCAAAACGCAAACAAGAACTGGTCATGGTGGGCCACTATTGGGTAACCGACACCACCTATGCCATTACAAGTATAGATATGGAGATCGCCCCAGGTGCCAATCTCAACTATGTGGATGAAATGTTTATCAAACAGGAATTCCGGGAGGTGACCGACAGCGTCTGGATGTTGACACGGGAGGAGCTACTGGTAGACTTCAACCTGACCGAAAAGTCCATGGGATTTTTCGGGCGAAAGACATCCATGTATGATCAGTTTGTGATCAACAAACCCAAGGACAATGCCTTCTATACTGCAGATAACATCATTGTAGCTGAGGATGCCAATGCCAAAGATGAGGCGTATTGGGAAACAGCTCGTCATGAACCCCTCACCAAAACCGAGGCCACCATTTATGCCACCGTGGATTCGGTTCAAAGTCTTCCCGCCTTCCGAACCTATGTGGACATTATAACCATGTTCGTGACCGGCTATGAAAAATGGGGCTTGTTCGAACTAGGACCTTATTTTACCACATACAGTTTCAACGCCCTGGAGGGAAACCGGCTTCGGTTCGGAGGAAGGACCAGCAATAAGTTCAGCAAGAAACTTGAACTGAACGGATATGTGGCCTATGGCTTCAAGGATGAGGTGTTCAAATATGGTGGCGGTTTCCGTTACCTGTTCACAAAGCATCCCCGTCAGATGCTGGAAGGATCATTCAAATACGACATGGAACAACTGGGGCAAAGCCAGAATGCATTCAGGGAAGACAACATCCTGGCTTCCGTACTTCGACGGGCTCCCTTTGATCAGCTGATCATGACACGTGAGGCCAAAGGTTATTATGACATCGAATGGTTTCCCGGTTTCAGGAACCGCATCGGCATGATGCACAAACGATTCATTCCTCAGGCAAATCTGGGTTATAAGTACATTGATGATGATGGCCAGTTAAGGATCAAGGAAGAAATTGCCGTCAGCGAGATCCAATTCTACACCCGGTTCGCGCACAATGAGAAATATGTTTCAGGGGAGATGGACCGCATCAGTCTGGGCACAAAATATCCGGTGATCCAGTTCCAGTATACCCTGGGCATCAAAGATCTGTGGAGCAGTGACTATGGTTATCACCGGGTGAATCTGAATATGCGCCATTACTTTTACATCGGTCCGTACGGATATACGTCATACATCCTGGATGCCGGTAAGATATGGGGGAAGCTGCCATATTCACTGCTCGAATTGCACCAGGGCAACGAAACATATACTTCGGACGAATATGCTTTCAACATGATGAACTACATCGAGTTTGTCAGCGATCAATATGCCAGCCTGACCTTCACACACCACTTCGAAGGATATTTCCTGAACCGCATTCCCCTCTTCCGGAAATTAAAATGGCGAGAGGTGATCTCCGGTAAAACGGTTTACGGCACCCTGCAATCATCCAACAAAGATGTGGTGATCTTCCCTGAAGGCCTGTCGGATTTGGGCACACCATACATGGAAGGAAGCATCGGCATTGAGAATATCTTTAAGATTATCCGCATTGACCTCTACCGCCGCCTCACCCACCTGGACAACCCCGGAGCACCTAAATTGGGGATTCGCGGAAACATTACCGTTATGTTCTGAGTTTTATCCCGTCCCGGGATTCGCTATTTTCGGGGCATCATTCATTTGAGAAATATGATTTTACAAACCCGGGACCTCTTCAAGAAATACAAGCAACGCAATGTGGTGAACGGTGTCTCCATTGAGGTCAGCCAGGGCGAGATCGTTGGGCTTCTCGGTCCGAACGGCGCAGGTAAGACCACCACATTCTACATGATCGTGGGGCTGATCAAACCTTTCAGTGGGAACATTTTTCTCGACAACAAAGTGATCACCAAGGAGCCCATGTACAAACGTGCGCGTCTGGGTATCGGCTACCTCCCACAGGAGGCATCCGTATTTCGTAAACTGAGTGTGGAAGATAACCTCATGGCCGTTCTGCAGATGACGAAATTGAGTAAGGCGGAACAAAGACACAAAATGGAATCACTGCTCGAGGAATTCGGACTGGGGCATATCCGGAAAAACCTGGGGGTATTCCTTTCGGGTGGAGAACGCAGGCGTACCGAAATTGCACGTGCCCTGGCCGTGGACCCTTCTTTCATCCTTCTTGATGAACCTTTTGCAGGCGTAGATCCGATCGCGGTGGAAGACATACAGGACATCGTATCGAAGCTGCGGGAAAAGAATATCGGCATCCTCATTACCGACCATAACGTACATGAAACATTGTCTATCACAGACAGGGCTTACCTGCTTTTCGAAGGATCAATCCTCAAAGCGGGAAGTGCAGAAGAGCTGTCGCAGGATGAACAGGTGCGAAGGGTTTACCTCGGAGAGAAGTTTGAACTGAGACGGTAGTAAAGTTTAAGGTTTAAAGTTACAGGTTCCGTCAACCTTAAACATTAAACCTTAAACCTGAACCAATTGAAAATCGTAACTTTCCATGATCGGATTGGAGAGCAGTTTTTTGCATGCGGTATTCACCATATCCTCTGCCGCCGCTTTATCCGCCGCCTCCACTTCAAGACTGATGTGTTTTCCGATGCGCACGTTGGCCACCGAGGCCAGGCCGATATTTTTCATGGTGGAAGAAACCGCCTTTCCCTGCGGATCCAATAGTGCCTTCAGCGGCATCACGTCAATCTCAGCTATGAACTTCATGTTGTAATGGTTTTAACTTCTTCTTTCTTTCGTGCAAAGATATTGAAATGTAGAATGGAGAACACCATATAAACAACCATGATCAGTGGAACGGCCAACATTCCCAGTCCAGCCAACATGCCCGCAGATAAAATCAGCAACATCCATCTGGCTTCATTGCCCTTCCATTCCATGTGTTTAAACTTCAATGACAACATACGCACGGGAGCGATCATCCACAATGAAAAGATCAGACCGAAGACAATGAGCACCCTGGTATTGAGCAGCAACATGGCAAGCATGCTGTCAAATTCGCTCAGGTGCCCCATGTTGTGAAAGGTGATGATCGTCTCATCATACGGCAACGCCTGATAACCTACGTCGATCTGTTTTAGCAATATGACCGGCAATGAGGCCACCGCCATGGCAGCAGCAGGCGAGGGAAGCCCTTTAAAATAACTTCTTTGCTCCGGGTCGATGTTGAAACGGGCAAGTCTCCACGCCGCACATAAAGTAAAAACGAATGGTATGGTCAGCAGAAGAATATTGGTAATGTCAAGGTCCCGGAATGCGGATACATCCATGTAGATACTGGAAAAATACCGCATACGGCTGATCTCGAGCATCCTGAACATGATCACCCCCGGTGCCAGTCCGAAGGTCACCACATCAGCCAGTGAATCAAGCTGAACACCAAGCTCCGATGTTACCCTGAGCAACCTGGCGACAAAACCATCCAGGAAGTCCAGGATCAGAGCAACCCCGATCAGGTATGAAGCCCAGAGGAGATTACCCTTGAAAGCTGACAAGACCGCCAGGCATCCGCAAAACAGATTGCCCAAAGTGATTAAGTGAGGTATGTATCTCAACGGTTCACGAATAAAAAGTTAAAGCTACGATTTTCGTCTTACAATGCGTTCAATTGCTTTGGCTTCATCCTGCTGACATACCCAGATAATACCATACATGCTATTACCGGATAAACCGGAACACGGAACCTTCCCGACGCCAGCGGCCCGGTGATCGATGCGAAGTATAAAGTAACGGTTACCAGGCATACCCGGATCCATGGGGAAATATCGGTGGCCCGGGTAAAACGCATCAGCCCGAAAATAATCCAGAAATTCACGGCATATGTAATGATCATGTACATCCATACTAATAAAGGAAAAGAAGACACATATCGCCACCAACCTGAAACACCTTCTCTACGAAAATGCCAGGCCATACCATGATCATTTTGTGGTCGCATTCCCATAAAGTCATAAAGATCCCATCTTCCTGGATCTATAAAAAACTTAATAATACCCTGCACCTCCATGCGGAGGTAAGTCCACTTATACCTATAAAGGTTCGCCGTACATATCCGCTGCGTGGCTCGCTCACGCGTTGCAAAATCAGGTATGGTATCAAGGCGATTGTGCAACTCATTCATCACGGAATCGGCCGGATCCGGACCCAATGCTTCTCTCAGGGTATAAGCGGTGTTATAATTCAGAAGGTTGAAATTTTGAATGCTGGAAAAATGAAAATACCCCGTCTGCTTGAAATTATATGCGGATAATGAAATGATACCCGATAATGGAATGAGAATCACAACCATAACCACGGGACGGACCTTCTTCTTCCAAATCATCACCGCAAGCAATACCATCATAGGTATAACAAAAAGGTACATAATGGGTTTGGTAAGCATGGCTGCCACGATAAGTAGCTGCCAGATCACAAGATGACGCGTGGAACTGGTTTTTAAAAAACATATGCCATGGTATAATCCCCAGATCAGCCATGTTTGAAAAAAAACTTCCGACATGATGACGTTGGCCAAAATATACTGGGAAGGAAACCACAGGATTACCAGTAGCCACCATGGAAATTGTTTTACACCTGTGATCTTTCGTACGCAGAGAAGCATCAACCACACATTCAGCAAGCCAAGCAGGTTTTGTGCCGCCAGGATCAGGTATGGAGAGGATGAAATGAAACGAAGCATCGTTATGAACAGTCCATAAAACGGTGGCCGTCTGCTTACCAATGCCGGAAGAAACGGTTCATTCAGGTCTCCGCAATACATCAGGCCATGTACCCGCAGATTCTCCGCCAATCGCAAATAATCCGTTGCATCGGATAGTGGCCAGCCATAATAAAGGTTCACCTCATAGCATGCATAAACAAAAACAACTGCGTGTATCACGAAGCCTATCAAAATAAATAGCCGGATGGGAATGTTATATACACCGTATTTTTTCATCTTTGCTAATAACGAGACTCACATGAATGTAACCAATTGCTTGTTACCAAGTATAATCACCGATTGTATGAAACCAGGGCGTTTAAAGATAGACAAAGTACTTTACCGGCTCGGTGCGATTACTTTTCTCGTATTCCTATGCCCCTCCATCTCCCATGCCCAGGCACCAAAGTACAGCAATGAATTTATGGCCATCGGCGTCGGTGCCAGATCCTTGGGAATGTCCAATGCCATGGTGGCTTCCGTAAATGATGCAACCGCAGGATATTGGAATCCCGCCGGACTCCTACGCATTGAAAGCAACATCCAGCTCGCCCTGATGCACGCTGAGTATTTCGCAGGCATCGCCAAGTATGACTACGCTTCCTTTGCCACACCCATCGACAGCAACAGCGCATTGGGCATGTCCCTGATCCGCTTCGGTGTGGATGATATCCCCAACACCACAGAACTTATTGATGCCAACGGCAATGTTGATTTTGACAGGATCACCTCATTTTCTGCCGTAGACTATGGTTTTCTGCTTTCATATGCCCGAAAGGCACCCTTCCTTCCCGGATTGCGATACGGTGTCAATGCCAAGGTCATTCACCGCAAAGTCGGTGACTTTGCAAGAGCCTGGGGCTTCGGATTGGAACTGGGCGCACAATACGAATGGGGGCCGTGGCAATTCGGCGTCATGGGACGTGACCTTACGTCCACCTTCAATGCATGGAGTTATAGCCTGAGCGATCAGATGCAACAGGTGTTTGCAGCAACAGGTAACGAGATCCCCGAAAATTCTCTGGAGATCACCCTGCCCAGATTTCAGTTCGGCGCAGCAAGAATGATTGAGTTCAAACAGAAATTCTCTCTGCTCGCCGAATTAAATGTGGACATCACCTCCGATGGAAAACGTAACGTTTTGATCGCCGCCCACACGTTCAGTGCAGACCCTCACATGGGTTTGGAATTGGGCTACAACAAAATGATCTTTTTACGCGGCGGTGTTGGAAATATTCAGAAAGTCACCAATCTGGACGGAGAACAGGAACGGACCTTTCAACCCAACCTCGGCCTCGGGCTAAAACTCAAACGCCTGTCCATCGATTATGCCATGACGGATATAGGCGATCAGTCCGTGGCCATCTATTCCAACATTTTCTCGCTTAAACTGGATATCGTCAGAACCGACAAATGAGAACTTTTCTATTCATAGGAGTATTGTGCTTGGGGATGATCATGCCCGCGAAAGCACAATATGGAAATGAGTGGATTAACTATCAGCAAACCTATTTTAAGTTTCCAATTACCAGCGATGGTATCTACAGGATATCCTTCACCACTCTGGCCAATGCCGGCGTTCCTGTGAACACCATTGATCCGCGAAATCTCCAGATTTTTGGACGTGGACAGGAGATATTCATTTATGTGGAAGGCGAATCTGATGGAATCTTTAATCCTTCAGACTACATCGTATTCCATGCCAGCGGTAATAATGGTTGGCTTGACCAAAAGCTCTATAAGAACGGAAACGTACAAGGCAACCCTGACTACAGTTTATTCACCGATACCGCTTACTACTTCCTCACCTGGAACCAGTCTACCACGAATAGCCGGATGACTTCTGAAAATGATGTGGCTTTCGGTAACTACACCGAAGCATCCTGGTTCTATAAAACCTACAAGGTTGCTCTGAATAATACCTACTATCCGGGAAAGCTCGACAGCAGGGGAAGCAGTGATGCGGAATACATCACAGGCGAAGGATGGATGGGACCTGCTCTCTCACTCGGCGCAAGTGCCACTTACAACCTTCCTGTTAGCAAGATATTTACCGGCGGCCCCGATGCAACCTATACCATGGATCTCTACGGCGCTTCCGGAACGGCACATCATACCAGACTAACCATGGCCGGACAAACCTGGGATACCATCTATTCCGGTTATGGTCATGTTCCTCACAACGGTAGCGTGCCCGTTAGCGGACTCATTGATCCGATCACCCCGCTGACACTCACCAGCATCAATGACCAGGGTGCCCCGGCCGACCGAAGTGCCTTGGCCGTGTTTCACCTGACCTATCCACACCTGACAAATCTTGAAGGCAAAACTTCTTTTTCTTTTACTGTTCCTGATGCCACCGGCCAATCAAAAACGTATCTGAGGATGTCTTCCTTCAACGACCTGGGCAGCCCCACATGGCTGTATGATGTAACCTCTAACAGGCGCATCAAGGTGATTAAGAGCGGCGGTTTATACCATGCCCTGGTAACGAACAGCGGTAAAAACAAGACCTGCTGGATGGTTTCGGAAAATGGTATTTCGGAGGTCGTGAATATCAGGAAAGCAACATTCACGGGCAAATTCACCGACTACACTTCTTCCGCTAATTCATACGATTACCTGATCATTGCGGGTGAAGAACTGGTCATCGATGCCGGCTTATACAAAAATTACCGGGCAAGTATAGCAGGCGGCGGATATAAACCGATCGTGGTGAATGTTGAAGAGTTATACGATCAGTATGCGTATGGCGTAAAAAAACATCCGCTGGCCATCCGGTCTTTTTGTGACATGGCATTGAATGTCTGGGCCGGCCCACCAAAATACCTTTTTCTGATGGGTAAATCCATCCACGCCCATGACGAAAACACCGCATTCGGCTTCCGGAGAAACAAACAAAATTTTGAAAATTGCCTGGTGCCCAGCTTCGGTAATCCGTCCAGCGATGTACTGTTTACCGCCGGACTCGGAAGCGCCAGTGGACTGGAACCTGCATTGTCCACCGGAAGACTCGCCGCCAACAGTTCAGAAGAGGTACAGCTTTACCTCGCCAAAGTGATCTCCTATGAAAGCCAGGAACCGGCAGAATGGATGAAGCGAGCCATTCACTTTGGCGGAGGTTCCGATTTCAATGAGGCAGAAAGATTCAAGGGCCATCTGTATGAATACGAACAGTCCATCAGCGATACGAGTTTCGGTGCGGTCGTATACACGTTTTCAAAATCTACTGCCGACCCGATTCAGGTGAATCTGTCCGACTCAGTTGCACAACTGATCAACAGCGGGGTCTCTATCATGACATTTTTTGGCCATGCCACATCAAGCGGTTTTGATCAGAATGTGGATGCTCCGGAGAACTTCTCCAACAAAGACCGCTACCCCTGGATTGTGGCTAACTCCTGTTTTGCAGGAAACATCCATCTGTCCGGAACAGGCAGCGTGAGTGAACAGTGGATGCTGACCGCCAATGGCGGCTCCATCGCTTTTCTCGCTCAGGTTGGACTTGGCGTGGAATATTACACCCATGATTATTCGAAAACCCTGTTCCAGCATTTCTCTGGTGATATGTATGGCATGCCGGTAGGTGACCAGATCAGGCAAACGATCAGTGACATTCAGAGTTCCCTGTGGCCCTGGAAAGCAACTGTACTTGAGATGACCTTGCACGGAGATCCCGCTGTTCGCATCAACACCCAACTCAAACCGGATTATACCATATCATCCCCATATGTCTACTTTAACCCTGAAGAGATCACCAATGAAACCGATAGTTTCGATGTGCACCTGATCATCAGGAACCTGGGAAGGGCCATTCGCGATTCATTTTATGTAGAGGTAGAACGTTACCTGCCGGACGGTACGCTGGGACAGGTCATCAACCATATTGCGGATGCACCGTCCTACAAAGACACCATCGAATTCCGGCTTCCCGTTGACCTGGCCCTGGGAATCGGTTTGAACCGCCTGCAAATTTCAATTGACGATCTGGACGAGATCGATGAACTCAGTGAGAACAATAATTTCTTGTCCGTTGATTTCCTGATCAAGTCCAACGACATCCTTCCCGTTTATCCCTATGAGTTTGCCATCGTCCCGAATGATCAGGTCACGCTCAAGGCAAGCACCTCAGACCCGCTGGCTCCTTTAAAATCATACCGGTTCGAGATTGACACCACTGATGCCTTCTCTGCCCCATTAGCCTCCACCACGTTGTCTGGTGTTGGTGGCGTCATCTCCTGGCAACCTGCCTTGACTTTGACAGACAGCACCGTGTACTACTGGCGGGTCAGTCCGGACTCCACCTCCACCCAGGGTTTTAACTGGCGTAACAGCTCGTTTCAATACATCGATGGACGGATCGGATGGGAGCAGGCACACTTTTTCCAATTCCGGAAAGACAAATACAACCTGATCAGCTTTGATGAACCGGAACGCGACTTTGATTTTGTAAACAATGCAGGAGCACTGCAATGTAAAACCAAGGGCTCGAACAATTCGTCGCCCTGGCCTCATGAATATTCAATCAACGGAACGGTTACAGACTACGGCGCCTGCACTGGAACACCCTCCATTCACGTAGCTATATTGGATTCTCTGTCACTGAAACCGTGGAATACAGCGGAGTACACAAACTTTGGACATGCAAATTGTCTAGGTTGTTGCCCGGGCAGGGCGCGCCCAGAAAATTACTTCATCTTTCGATCGGGTGATGCTGTTCAGCGTGATTCACTGCTAAGTTTACTCCAAAAAATACCGAATGGTAATTACGTTCTTCTTTATACAGTTTTTGGCGGACAATTCAATCTGTGGAGTAGTGCGTTAAAAAATAAACTGACCGCTATGGGTGCGACCCTGATCAACGGTCTGGCAAATGACCAACCGTATATCTTTTTTGCACAGAAAGGCAATATTGCTTCTGCCATAGATACAGCAGGTGCCAACTCCTTTGCCGCTATCGAGATCAACAAACTGCTGACAAACGTATGGTATCAGGGAGACTTGACCTCCACCGTCATCGGTCCCGCCACTGCATGGAATACGCTGCATTACAGGCAGCGACCACAGGACGCCGGTGCCAGTGACGAACTCAGACTTTCTGTGATCGGTATCAGGAAGGACGGGTCCGAAGCAACCTTGGTCGATACCACCGCCGTTGATTCCCTCTGGATTTATCCCGATGTGCCATCAGGTGAATTCCCTTATCTCAAACTGAATGCATTTATCAAGGATGACTCCTTAAGAACACCCACTCAGATCAAACGCTGGCAGGTGGTCTATGATCCTGCACCGGAAGCAGCGCTCCTTCCAAACCTCGCTTTCTCACTGGAAAACGATACGGTGCAGGAAGGTGAGTTTATCAAAGTCCGCCTGGCAGCCGGCAACATTGGTGATGTGGATATGGCTGACAGTTTATTGGTGCAGTATTGGATCCAGGATGCCAACCGCAATCGTCACGATTTTCCGGTCTACCGCGTAAAACGCCTACTTGTAAGTGATACGGTGAATATTGCCTTTGATCTTCCCACCCAACAACTGAACGGCGACATCACCGTGTGGGTGGAGGTCAATCCGTTTAATGCATCAAAAGGAACCTACGATCAACCGGAACAATACCATTTCAACAACATCCTTCAAACCGCTGTCCATATCAACAAGGATATTGAGAACCCGATCCTGGATGTAACATTCGACGGTATGCATATCCTGAACGGTGAAATTATTTCAGCCAGACCAGAAATATTTATCCGGCTTACAGATGAAAATCCCTGGCTGGCACTGGATGACACCAGTCTTTTTGAAGTTTACCTGAAAGAACCGGGAAGCATTGAAAACAAACGAATCTACTTTATACAGAACGGACAGGTTGTGTTGAACTGGACACCGGCAAGCCTTCCCAAAAACCGGTTTGAAATTGCCTACCATCCTGTATTTACCCTGGATGGCAGTTATGAAATGCAGATCAGGGCGAAGGATGCTTCCAAGAACATTTCCGGGAGCGGAAACGGCGTATATGATTATACCATCCGGTTTGAAATTGTCAATCAATCGACCATCACGAATGTGGTCAATTATCCCAATCCCTTTACCACGTCCACCCGGTTCGTCTTCACCCTAACTGGCTCCGCCATACCTGATGATTTCCGCATTCAAATCATGACCGTGTCAGGAAAAGTGGTCAGGGAGATCAGCCGTGAAGAACTGGGCGACCTTCGGATCGGCAAGAATATTACATCATTTGCCTGGGACGGCACCGACCAGTTCGGCGACCGATTGGCAAACGGCCTTTACCTGTACCGGGTCGTCACCCGTATCAACGGATCGGACATCGAGCACATGGACAGCAACCTGGACCAATATTTCCACAGCGGCTTCGGCAAAATGTATCTTTTCCGGTAAAGCTTCTTCCTATTCATATTCCCTTTACCCCAGATTATGCATTAGGAGGCGCCTTTCGCGCTGAACTATATGTATTAGCTGGGGTTATCCCGCATTAGAAAATCAAGAATCCATTCCGAAGCAAACAATCGGTATCCTATGATTTTCTTATGCGTCATGCAATAGCTTTCTTCTATATGCATGATTTGGGTTTACCTGATTTATTTTATCAATATGTATCTTCGCCTTCCTTACAACTGAAAGGTGAGACGGCTATTATACATTGCAGCGATGGTAGTCTCGGGCGGACTCTTCGCCCTGGGATGGCCCGGTATCGGAAACATGCCATGGTTCCTGTTTGTAGCATTCGTTCCGATTCTCTGGCTGGAAGATGAATTGGCCTCCCGACGGGAAGCAGGGGAATCCCACAAAGGATTTTTCTGGTACGCCTTCCTGGCCATGTTCCTGTGGAACATGTTCACCACCTGGTGGATCTGGTGCGTAAAAGAAGGCCTGGCTACAAAGCTGATCTCCGCCGGCACCGCATTTATATTGAATGGCCTGTTCATGGCCATCGTCCTGCGGTTGTTCCGGTTTGCCAAAAGACACCTGGGTGTGCAGCGTGGACATATCGCTTTCGTGCTGTTCTGGATGACGTTTGAATACCTTCATTATCACTGGGACCTGTCTTATCCCTGGCTTACCCTGGGCAATGCCTGGTCCGATACCACTTCCTGGATACAGTGGTATGAGTACACCGGTGTCAGTGGCGGAAGCCTTTGGGTGTTGCTGATGAATGTTCTCCTGTATCGGGCAATTCGCGACTTCCGTGCGCACAACAAGCGATGGAAAATTTTCGGTGGCATCTCGGTATCCGTTATTTTCCTTCCGCTCATCTGGTCTACCCTGATCCGGTCAAACTACCAGGAACCGAATGACCCCATAGATCTGGTGGTCATACAACCCAATATCGATCCATACAGCGAGAAGTTCGGCAGTATGACACCACAGGAGCAACTTCAGAAAATGCTCTCATTGGCTCAACCACTGATGGATGAAAATGTCGACTATGTGATCGGCCCGGAGACCGCCCTGCCACAAGCGATAAATTGCGACCGGTTGGACAGCAACCCCCTGCTGGAATATATCAACGCATACCTCGCACCCTTCCCCGACGCCCGAATGGTAACCGGCTTTTCCTGTTACCGAAACTATGACACCAACAAACGACCATCAGAGACTGCACGTAAAAGAGAAGATGGAACCTGGATGGATTTCTATAACTCAGCGCTCCAGACAGGTGGAGGAGACCCCATCACCATCTATCACAAATCACAGTTGGTATTAGGTGTAGAGAAAATGCCCTTCCCCTGGTTGTTCAATCCCATCCAGGAACTGATATTCGACCTTGGCGGCACCACCGGAACTTTGGGCACACAGAAAGAACGCACGTTGCTCACATCATCCTCAAATGATTTCAAGATCGCTCCGGTCATCTGCTGGGAATCCGTTTATGGCGATTATCTGGGAGAATATATGCGCAATGGCGCAGACGCCATCTTCATCATCACCAATGACGGTTGGTGGGACAATACACCGGGCTCCGTTCAACATCTGGCTTACGCCCGCTTGCTGGCCATTGAATTCCGACGGGGAGTCGGACGTTCCGCAAATACCGGCATTTCAGGCTTTATCTCCCCGTTGGGGGAAGTGATCCAACCTACGGGATGGTGGACTGCAACAGCTATCCGTGACAAGATCAATGCGAGCGATGAAATCACTTTCTATGCAAGGTATGGAGACTTCCTCTATCGCATTTCCGCCTGGCTGGGTTGCTTTCTTCTTCTGTTTGCCATCGCTATCAAACTGAAAAACGGAAAACAGAACAAAAAGGAAAGCCACACTTCTGCAATGCATTGACCGCAGCATTGTTTACCTTTGGAAAAAAATTTTAGCATGACTGAGTACGACATCACTGTGATCGGATCCGGACCCGGCGGGTATGTAGCCGCTATCCGGTGCGCACAGTTGGGAATGAAGACCGCACTGGTTGAAAAATACGCAACCCTGGGTGGTACCTGCCTGAACGTAGGCTGTATCCCTTCAAAAGCACTGCTGGATTCTTCGGAGCATTACCACAATGCTGAAAAGCATTTCAAGACCCACGGCATCATGATGTCCGGCCTTAAGACGGATTTCAAACAGATGGTCTCGAGGAAAAATGACGTGGTCAAGCAATCCACAGACGGTATCAACTACCTCATGAAGAAGAATAAGATCGATGTCCTGCAAGGCATAGGTTCCTTCGAAGATGCCAATACCATTGCCATCAAAGATGATAAAGGAAAAATACAAAAGATAAAGACCAAAAAGACGATCATCGCAACGGGATCCAAACCGTCATCCCTGCCGGGCATCGGGATCGACAAGAAAAGGATCATCACCTCCACGGAAGCCCTCAGTCTGGACAATGTTCCGGAGACCCTGGTGCTGATCGGTGGTGGTGTCATCGGCCTCGAACTCGGATCTGTTTACGCACGTCTGGGTACCAAGGTGACTGTGCTGGAGTATATGGATGCCATCATTCCTACCATGGATCGCGGATTATCCAAAGAACTGCAACGTACCCTTTCCAAACTCGGCATGACCTTCAAGCTGGGATATAAGGTACAGTCCGCATCTGTAAAAGGTAAAACGGTTACGGTAAAAGCAGAGAATAAAAAAGGAGAAACCGAAAGCTTCACCGGTGACTATTGTCTGGTGGCTGTGGGAAGAAGGCCGTACACGGATGGACTGGGATTGGATAAGGCCGGTGTAAAAACCGATGAACGTGGCCGTGTAGAAGTAAACGAACACCTCGAGACCAATGTGAAAGGTATTTATGCCATCGGTGATGTGGTGAAAGGCGCCATGCTGGCCCACAAGGCCGAAGAAGAAGGTGTGTATATCGCAGAATGGATCGCCGGACAAAAACCGCATATTGATTATAACCTGATCCCCGGTGTGGTTTATACCTGGCCTGAGGTTGCATCTGTAGGCGCTACCGAGGAAATGCTGAAAGAGAACGGTACCCCGTATAAATCCGGTTCATTTCCCTTTAAGGCCAGCGGCCGAGCCAGGGCAAGCATGGACACCGATGGGTTTGTGAAGGTACTGGCTCATAAGGATACCGACGAGATCCTGGGTGTACACATGATAGGCCCAAGGGCAGCAGATATGATCGCCGAGGCCGTTGTTGCCATGGAATTCAGAGCATCCGCCGAAGATATCGCACGCATTTGTCATGCACATCCCACATTCACGGAAGCCATCAAAGAAGCTGCCCTGGATGCCACCGATAAGCGTGCCCTGCATACCTGATGAAACAAAAGACCGGTATTTTACTGATCAATCTGGGAACACCGGATTCTCCATCTGTAGGAGACGTGCGCACTTACCTCAGGGAATTTCTGATGGACCCCTATGTGATTGACATTCCCTTATGGAAACGGTTTTTACTGGTGAATTTTATCATCGCACCATTCAGGGCGCCCAAGTCTGCCAAACTTTACAAAGAGATCTGGACGAAGGACGGATCCCCTCTGCTGATCCATACCCGTAACCTGGCAACACGCTTAGAGGAAACACTGGGAGAATCCCACCAGGTCAAATGGGCCATGCGCTACCAACACCCCGGTATCGGGGAAACCATCACGCAATGGAAAGAATTACATGACCTCAGCGAGCTGGTGGTGATCCCACTATATCCGCAACCTGCCTCGTCCAGCACGACATCCACCATCGAATTGGTGCGACGTATTTTTAAGAAATACAGCTTGAAAATACCGGTGAGGATCGTGGATAAATTCTACGACCATCCGTCATACCTGGATGCGGTGGCCGCTTCCGCTTCCGGAATCTCCTTTGCAGAGTACGATCACATCCTGTTCAGTTTTCATGGGGTGCCCGAAAGACATATTCTGAAGGATGATCATTCCGGCGTTTGCCGCATCAACGACTCCTGTTGCGGACAGATATCAGAGAAGAACGAAAAATGCTACCGCGCTGCCTGTTTTCACACCGCCAGGGAAGTAGCCAAACGCCTCCGAATACCCGATAACGGTTTTACCGTTTGTTTTCAATCCAGACTGGGAAGTGATCCCTGGGTGCAACCCTATACGGACAAGGTAATCGAGGAAATGGGAAGGAAGGGCAACAAAAAGTTATTGGTGTTCTCCCCCGCATTTGTGGCCGACTGCCTGGAGACCATTTATGAGATCGGTGTGGAATACCAGGAGCTCTTTCAACAGTTCGGAGGCGAAAAAGTAACGCTGGTCCCCGGATTGAATGACCGGCCTGAATGGGTGCAAACGGTTGCGGAGCTGGCCTTACAATCCGAGCAGCAGCCGGCCTGACCCGTCTTCGGACCAGATAATATTTAAACCATGCGATCCTACCATCATTTCCGGATCAATCACCCGCACGACTTCCTACCCAGGTTATTGGCATGGTGCACCCAACGTAATGAGAACATCGCCCTGCTCAACAGCAACGGATACCAACCGCAAACTTTTGATGCGCTGGCAGCCATCGGTTCCACCACTTCTTTTTCATGTTCCTATGCGGAAAAAGAAGGCGCCCTGGAAAAACTGGACGCCTTTCAGCAGCAACACCGCGACTGGATGTTCGGTTTTCTCAGTTATGATGTGAAAGATTCGATTGAGGATGGCAGCAACATCCATCAACCTCATCCACCTGTTCCGTTGATTCACTTCTTCATCCCCACCTGGCTGATCCGCATTCAGGGAACGGATGTGGAGATCGGTGTTGCGGAGAACAGCACCGCTGCATCCGCCGAAGAAGTCTTTGATCAAATTTCCCGAACCGAACCGCTGCAATCGTCATGGCCGGAAAACATGCGCATGCAATGCCGCATGCCCCGTGACACATACCGGAAACAGGCGGAGACGATCATCGACCATATCCGAAGAGGGGACATTTATGAAATGAACTTTTGCCAGGAATTTTACAACGAACACATGCAACTGGATGCACCGGCTGCCTTCCTGCATTTATCCGAACACGCCCCCAGTCCGTTCTCCGCTTACTACAAAACCGGAGACCTGCACGTGTTATCTTCCAGCCCAGAACGTTACCTCAAACGTGAAGGAGAGATGCTCATTTCCCAACCAATGAAGGGCACCATCCGCAAAGGGAAAGATAAGGCTGAGGACAACGAATTGATCGATGTGCTAAGACTTAGCCGTAAGGAGCAAAGTGAAAATGTGATGATCGTTGACCTCGTACGCAATGACCTGTCCCGGATTCAGGGCGCCGTCAACGTAAAAGTGGATGAGTTGTTCGGGATTCAAAGCTTTCCGAGGGTGCATCAGATGGTATCCACCATCAGCGCTACATTGAATGAAACAGTAAGCCTTGGAGAATGCATCAGGGCCACGTTTCCAATGGGCTCCATGACCGGTGCTCCCAAGATCAGGGCCATGGAACTTATTGATCGCTACGAAGCCACCGGACGCGGACTCTATTCCGGAGCCCTGGGTTATGTCGATCCCGAAGGAAATTTCGACTTCAATGTGATGATCCGTACCTTGTTGTATCATGCCGATTCAGGCTACACCTCTTTGTCTACCGGAAGCGCACTGACCATACAGGCAAACATTGAAACGGAATATGAGGAATGTCTGCTGAAAGCATCCTCCGTTTTGAATTCGCCGCCGGAATGCAAATCCACCTGAGATCACAAACAGAATTATGCTGAACGCATTTAAGAAATTCATCAAATCCCAGAATCTCCTCGACGACAAAAGACACTGTCTGATTGCTGTGAGCGGAGGGGTGGATTCCGTGGTGCTGACGGATCTGATGCATCGTGCGGGTATTCCATTCGCCATGGCCCACATGAATTTCAAACTCCGGGGACGTGACTCTGAAGAAGACATGCGATTTGTAAAAGCACTGGCCAAAAAATACAAGGTACCATGCCACATCAAAGAGCACGCGCTAAAACAAAAGGGAAACAAAGGGGGATCTGTTCAGATGGCCGCACGCGACGCACGCTACGAATGGTTCAGGGAACTGGCCGGTAAGCACCATTATGACCGCATCGCCACTGCTCACCATCAGGATGATCAACTGGAAACAGTTTTGCTGAACCTCACCAAAGGAACCGGATTGGCGGGTTTGCATGGCATCCTGCCGCATCACGATCACCTCATACGGCCGCTGCTCTTCGCCTCCAGGAAGGACATTGAGAAATACGCACGACAGCGTAAACTCAAATTCAGGGAAGATGCGAGCAACCTGGATAAGAAATACCAAAGGAACCTGATTCGCCATGATGTGATCCCTGCACTTAGGAAGATCAATCCCTCCGTTGAGCAAACCATGGCATCCAACATCGAACGGTTCAGACAGGCAGAGGCGATCGTAAAAGATACCCTCAGGGTGTTTCGGGAGGAGGTGCTGAAGCAGGACAGGGAAGATCATTTCATTGAACGGTGGTGCCTGACCCCAAGACCCGGACTTGCCCTGATGATGGCTGAAGTTTTGAAACCATTCGGCTTTGGTGAGGATGAGGCCACTTACCTGATCGGCAAGGAAAAACTACGCACCGGCCACACGCTGACATCTGCTAGTCATCAACTGGTGGTTGGTCATGACCGCATTGTGATCCGGAAAAAGGAAACAGACAAGAAAGCAACATCCGACTGGTCCTTTGAAGGAAAAACATGTGAGACCCCTGTTGGCAGATTGCTGATGAACCGGCTCAAAAAACCGCCTGCCAACCTGAAGACACAACGGCATTTCATCTATGTAGATGAAGATCAGCTGAATGGTCATCTACATATCCGTTACTGGAAAAAAGGTGATGCCTTTAAACCGCTGGGTATGAAGGGAAAAAAGAAATTAAGCGATTTCTTCACCGAACAAAAGGTCCATCGCCTCGACAGGGACCGGATTCCCTTGCTATTTGCGGGAAACAAGCTGATATGGGTGATTGGTTACCGCATGGCGGACCATGTAAAGGTCACTGGAAAAACAACCGGGGTGATCCGCTTCACCTGGAAGCCCAATCCGTGAAAACAATTGAAAATAAAGGGAATAACCTGTTGAAAACTTCCCTTGACTTTGAAACTTTAATTGCATAGCTTTCGTTTTATATTCCTACAGGACATTCGATCCTCTTCAGATTATTTCATTTTTTTAATACCAAACCTATGCTTGGACAGGAAATACTAAACCATGCCCGTGCCATTGAAAAGGAGCTTATCGGGAATTTGCGGTTCAGAAAGACTGAGGTGCTGAATAGTAAGGAAGATATTTTTGCGCGGAAGAAACTATTGGAGATCGCCACTACGCTGGGTAATGTGTATAGGAGAAAGGTTAAGATCCTCTTTGAGACAGACGAAAACCTGAATAAGGTGGAAACGACTGTTTGGGCCACGACGGAAAACAATATCGTACTCAAAGGCGGCCGGACCATTCCCATACATTGCATCAGGGAAGTGCGAATCTTTTGACGACCTGCATTTTATGGTTATTTTGGCTGTGGTGTTAAACGCCACAGCCTTTTTTTATGACCGAACCGAAGAAACAACAAGCCCACCTCCTCTTTCTTATCCTTGCCGGCATTTTCATCGCCTCACTGGTCGCCTGTAACCTGATCTTTCAAAAATTCTTTACCTGGAGCCCCTTCGGCTGGTATACCTTTGAGATATCCGTTGGCATCCTGCCTTACCCCATCACCTTCCTCGTCACCGATATTATTTCTGAGATTTACGGACGAAAAAAAGCGAACCAGGTCGTCCTCTCCGGTCTCATCGCCAGCGTATTTGTCATGGGGGTGGTGCTGCTGTCCTCCGCCGCCGAAGCTACCGCATGGTCGCCGGTAAACGAAGACCAGTTCAATCATGTATTCGGGATGACAGGCGCAGCGGTTGGCGCATCCATGGCCGCCTACCTGGCCGCGCAGTTTGTGGACATCCGCCTGTTTCATTTCTGGAAACGCCTGACCAATGGTAAGCACCTCTGGCTTCGGAATAATTTTTCTACTATCATTTCCCAACTGGTGGATACCACCGTCGTTCTGGTGGTACTTTGCAGCCGCGGTGCAATACCATGGGATAAATTCCCGTCTCTTCTTGAAAACGGTTTTTTGTTTAAAGTGCTGGTCGCCCTGGCAGATACCATTCCTTTTTACATCTGCACCTGGATGTGCAGAAGGGCATTCGGCCTGAAATTCGGAGAGGAAATAAGGGATTGAATATGGCAACCACCGACTTTATCGAAAACACCTTAGTTTTGTGCGTCCCATGAAACAATCTGTAAAAGCCATATCCTTCAGTCTGCTCACCGCAGGGATTGTTATGATTTCTATCCTGGCGTGCCGTGGCAAAACAGAGAAGGTTCCCGGAAATACCATATCTGTGAACGTTCATCCCGAATCCGCTGAACCCGCCTTTACACCCCAACTCTTTGATCCGGTGCACTGGAACTTTTTTGCAACCAACCTGGGGAATGGCAAATATGAAGTGGTATTCAAAGCCAAGATCGATAAAGGCTGGCACCTTTACTCACAGGATCTGGAAGAAGGGGGTCCCCTGCCCACGGAGTTCTACTTTCAGGAACCCGACGGTTACATCCTCAAGGGACGTGTGAATGAAACAGGACACCTCGAAGAAGAGTATGTGGATGTCTTTGATATGACGGTGAAACAATACAGCAATTGCGTTGCCTTCTGTCAGATCGTGGAAGCCCCCGCTCCCGGCGCACAGGTTAAAGGAGGTATCAATTACATGGCGTGTTCCAGTGGCGTGGATGGCACCTGTACCCCTCCGCTTCAAAAATCATTTACCATCGTTTTACCTGAAGGTGATGCGCAAACGAGCCGGTGCGGATGTGGTGCGGAAAAGCAAAAGACCAACGGTCAGAAAACGGCTGAACCATCTGACGAAGGAAAAACGGGAACAAACGAACCAATGCCAGGCAACGAGGTCCTGCCGGTAGATGGTGATTCCGCTGATGTTGTAAGACCGACCGGCATGGATACCATACCTGAAGACACCACGGCAGCAACAGATGGCTCAGATCAAGGTAATATGGGAACGGCATTTATGGATGATGAATGTGGCTCCATCGAAGGCGTAACATCCAGCAACATGTCACTCGTGGCCATCTTTCTCGCAGGCTTTCTGGGTGGCTTCATCGCATTGCTTACGCCTTGCGTTTTTCCGATCATTCCGCTCACTGTTTCCTTCTTCACCAAATCAAGCACAACGTATAGGAAAGGTCTGAGCAATGCCCTTTTGTATGCCACAAGTATCATCGTGATCTATGTGGGACTCGGACTCGCCATTACGCTTTCGGTTGGCGCACAGGCACTGAATGATATGGCTGCCAACGTATATTTTAACATGGCATTCTTTGTCATCTTTGTGGTGTTTGCCATTTCTTTCTTCGGCGCTTTTGAGATCACATTGCCCAGTTCATGGGCAAATAAAATGGATAGCATGTCTAGCCGGGGTGGAATGATCGGTATCTTTTTCATGGCATTTACATTGAGCCTCGTTTCATTCTCCTGTACCGGACCTATTATCGGAACCCTGCTGGTTGAAGCCGCCGTGCAACGCAATATCCTGGCACCTGCCCTGGGCATGACCGGTTTTGCACTGGCACTGGCACTCCCCTTTGCCCTGTTTGCCGCATTTCCGGCATGGCTGAATGCCCTGCCCCGTTCCGGCAGCTGGCTGGGGACTGTGAAGGTGACGCTGGGCTTTCTGGAGCTGGCGCTGGCGCTCAAATTCTTTTCCAATGCAGATATGGCCTACCACTGGAACCTGTTGGTGCGGGAAACCTTCATTGGCTTGTGGGTGGTGATCTTCGGACTGATGGCGCTCTACCTCCTTGGCGTGCTGAACATGAAAAGGCCAGGGTGGGGACGCATGACTGTGGGCATCCTGGCGCTGGCCTTCACCATTTACCTGGTACCCGGCCTGTGGGGTGCACCGGTGGACCTGATCAGCGG
>JAGQZQ010000029.1 GCA_020435415.1 Flavobacteriales bacterium | reverse complement strand
AATACGTAGAACCGGAGATGATCCCCTTTGCGCTGAACACACCGTTTACCTTTATTAAATCTGCCTCCGGCACCCACCTGAGCAAAGTTGACTTTATGAGTGAAGAGGAGGCAGACAGACGCATTTCAACCCTCCGCCAAAGCAGAAGCAATGCCCTTCCATTCCGGCCCAATGTGGTCGTCATTATTCTGGAAAGTTTTTCATCGGAGTTTACAGCAGCTGGTCCCGGTCCTTCCTATACTCCCTTTCTTGATTCCCTGATGAAAGAAGGTACGGGGTTTCCCGAAGCCTTTGCAAATGGAAGAAAGTCCATCGAAGGACTGCCCTCCATCCTGGCCGGAATTCCAGCATTATCCGACCAACCGTTTATCTCATCCGTATATGCCGGCAACCGGATCGATGCGCTGCCGGCCCTACTTGCATCCGAAGGGTATCACACTTCTTTTTTTCATGGGGTGGATAAAGGAACGATGGGATTCGATGATTTTTGTGGACTGGCCGGCATTAAACACTACTACGGCCGTGAATCTTATGAAGACATTCATGGAGAAGAAGGCTACGATGGCACATGGGGGATATTCGACCACCGGTATTTTGCTTACTTCTCTTCCGAGATCAGTCATTTTCCCGAACCGTTCTTCACAACCCTTTTCTCCGTCTCATCCCATCATCCTTACCGGGTCCCTGACGACTACCAGGATCGTGTGATCGCCGGTGATCACCCGTTACAAACAGTGATCAGCTATACAGATATCGCATTGCGGGAGCTGTTCAAACGTTTGGAGAAGGAAGATTTTTACAGGCGGACATTATTCGTCATCACTGCCGACCATACCGGTACGCCGGTTTCAGAGCAGGCTCACACCCCCAAAGGTGCATTTACTGTACCTATTTTATATTTTATGCCTGGGCAAACATTACCCACCAACTTCGCTTCGATTACCCAGCATATCGATGTATTTCCGAGCATACTGGATCTGACGGTTAGCCGAAAAAATTATTTCTGTTTTGGCACCAGCGTGTTTTCAGCAGATCACCGGAACGGTGCCATCTCCTATACACAAGGTGTTTACCAGTGGATCACAAAAGAACAGGTGATTCAGCATACCCTGGAATCAATGACCCAAAAGGGGCAAGAGCAAAATGCCGTCAGGGATGAGAACCTTCTGGACCTGGAGGCATTCATTCAGCAATACAACAACCACCTGATCAATAATACCATGACCTACAGGAAGAACAGCAACAGCATACAGCAACAGCATACAGGAGGAGCCGTTCGGTAAACTGTATGCCTGACTGCCATTGTTGAAGAATCTGCTAATTTTATCTTTTCAGAAAGAACATACTTATGGCCGCAAAGAAGAAGACCCTGAATGATTTCAGCCAACTGGTATACTCAACAAACCCTGATTACACCCCGCCGGAAGAAGAACGTGATGAGACACCGGTGGCACCGGAAGATCAGTTACTGGAAGTTCATTTCGAAAAAAAGCACCGGGCGGGAAAGCCAGGTACCCTGATCAAAGGGTTTCAGGGAACGGATGCAGAACTGCAGGAACTGGCCAGATCGATCAAATCAAAATTCGCGACAGGCGGAAGCGTGAAGGATGGTGAGATCTTCATCCAGGGGAAATTCAGGGATGCCATTCTGGATTTTCTGGCATCACGCGGCTTCAAAGTCAAACGCGTAGGGGGTTAGACGCCGGCCTTCTCCAGCAATCCTTTGTACAACGCCTCGTACATTGGTAGTATGGCATGGAGGTCAAACATCTCCGCACGCTTTCTTGCACCCTTCCTGAATTTCTCAAGCCGCGCTTCATCAGACAGGATATAGATCGCCTTCTCGGCCATCATATCAACATCCCCTACCGGACATAAATAACCGGAGACGCCGTCCTCATTCACTTCCGGGATACCGGCCGTGTTCGATGATATCACCGGCAGGTAAGCCGCCATAGCTTCCAGTGCCGCCAATCCGAAGCTTTCAAATTCAGAGGTAAGCAAAAACAGGTCACCCGCCATCAGAAGGGGTTCAACATTTTTGTGCTTCCCCATCATGATCACATCATCGCATATATCCAGCTTCCGGCATAGTTCCTCAACTTCCGCCTTATCCGGACCATCTCCTATCAACATCAGCTTGGCATCCATCACCTCCCGCACCTTATGGAATATCTTTACAACATCTTTTACCCGTTTCACCGGCCGGAAGTTGGAGGTATGCACCAGTACTTTTTGTCCCCCGGGTGCAAATTGCTTTTTCATCGCCGGGATCAGCGAGGTATCATATTCATCAAGGCATACGAAATTCGGGATTACCTCAATGGGCCTCCGGACATCAAAGAACTTGCCGGTATCCTGTTTCAGACTCTCGGAAACGGTGGTAACACCATCGGAATGGTTGATGGCGAATGTAATGACAGGTTCATAGGAACGGTCCTTTCCCACCAGGGTGATATCCGTACCGTGAAGGGTGGTGATATAGGGCAGGCGAATGCCTTTGTCTGCCAGGATCTGCCGGGCCATAAACGCTGCTGAGGCATGTGGGATGGCATAATGCACATGCATGAGATCCAGTTGTTCGTACTGAGCCACATCCACAAGTTTACTGGTCAGTGCCAGTTCGTATGGGGCATAGTCGAACAGCGGGTAATCCTGGACTCTCACTTCATGATAATAGAGGTTAGGCGTAAAACGATCCAGTTTTACCGGCTGGCTGTAGGAAATAAAATGAATCTGATGTCCACGTGCGGCAAGTGCTTTTCCCAACTCCGTGGCCACCACCCCACTACCTCCGAAGGTGGGGTAACAAACAATTCCGATCTTCATAAACCAAAGGTATGGGATTCATGTGAATTGGAGATGCAGTGGAGGCTGGAATGATGTATATCAGAGGTTAGATGGATAGATGTTAGAGGTTAGATGGATAGTCACCTGGAATTACTCAATACAGCTTTTTTCTCCAACCCCGAAGGGGTGAAAGAATTATAGAAAACAGATACCCCGCGGACCCTTGCAGAAACCCACTCCGCACCGGCTGTGGTTTGCCGAATGTACAATGAGAATGATTATCAGCCGGTGCGGAGTGGGTTTCCCTAAATCATAAAAAAATACCGGGCTATAATTCTTTCACCCCTTCGGGGTTATTCATCAGGATGGTAAATACAGATATCGTCGTGCCTGCGTGTTAGATATCTTTATGTAGCCAACGCGTAGCATTTAGATTGGTAGATGTTAGAGGTTAGATGGTGCCATCTTTGAACGCTCTGCACATGCTTGGAAAACCATATTGTTTTAATATAGAGATCCCTCGCTATGCTCGCCGGACAGGCAGGGGATCTACAACCATCAGGCCCGTATTACCCCTCATCATTCTCCACCACCTGATTCACAGGTTGTGATTGCATGGCGTTGTAGAGCACCTCCTGGATATCTGTCCGGATGTCCATCGACATGATCTTCTTGTTTTCCGCATCAGGGCATACCCGGTTGGAGAGAAATATATACACCAGTCCGTTATCCGGATCGGCCCAGGCCAGTGTTCCGGTAAATCCGGAATGACCGAAGCTCAGGTATGACGCACACTTGCATGACGAACCGCCTTTGCCCGGACGCACCTCCGGTTTATCAAAACCGATCCCCCTCCTGTTCTGGTTCACACAATACTGACACCGGGTGAATTCTTCTATGGTTGTCTTATTGATATAACGTTTCCCTCCGTATTCACCCTTTTGCAAAAACATTTGCATCATGGAAGCAAGTGCGAAGGCATCTGAAAACAGACCTGCATGTCCGCAAACACCTCCCATCATGGCAGCACCCGGATCATGAACTTCCGCGTTGATCAGTTGCTTTCGAAAAAGCACGTCGTCCTCTGTCGGAGGGATGCGGTCATCGGAAAATTTGAGGAAAGGTTTGTAGGTCATCCGCGTCAATCCCATGGGCCGGTAGAACACGGAATCCACATATTGATCCAGGGGCATACGGGCATACTTCTCGATGATCTTCATCATATAATAATACCCCAGGTCACTGTAGAGGTAAGTGCCCGGGTTTACGATCGGGGTGTTATCGATCCTCCTGATCATGGTATCCGGATAATCCTCACGGATGTACAGACCTTTACACACACGATGGGGAAATGACGGGGAAGCCACACTCCTGTAGAATTCCCTGGACGGTTCCCGGCCATTCATGGTCTCCTTCCAGAAAGGGATCCATGCCACGAGTCCGGCCTGGTGGGTAAGCACATCACGAATGATAAGGGGTGATTTATTACATCCCGCAGGGAATGACAGGTGTTTGCCCAGACTATCATCCACAGACACCTTGCCTTCGTCCACCAGATGCATGAATGCTGCGGTGGTTGCAGCGATCTTGGTGATAGATGCCAGGTCGTACAGGTCGTCTGTTCGCACGGCACGTTTACGATCATAGGCGTGGTATCCGAATGCTTTGTAATAAAATATGGTACCGTCTCGTGCGGCAAGCACCTGACAACCCGGGTATGCACCTTCGCGGATCCCTCTGTTGGCGATGGTATCTATCTGCCTCAGCAGGTTCTGGTTCATGCCACTGCCTTCAGGAACGGAATACCGGAGGCGTTCCAGTGATCTGGTTTGAATGCCATGTCCCACTTTGTATGTATCCGAAATGCTTACGGGAATTCTGCCCTTGAACGGGATCGCGCCCCATATCGCCTCCGCGGTCATTTTTCGCAGCCAATGAAGGTCTTCATAAGACACGATCACCGCATTTGCCGACATGAGTTCCGGGAGTTTTTCAAGCGCATACGGACTGGCAAACAGACTGAGTACGGTGGTATGTTCTTCGGCGATCTTTGTGATCAGTTTAACCGCATTCGCTTTGATGCCAAAGTTGGAAGACGGGCTGTAGGAGGGATTATGAACACCTATGATTACCAGGTTGTAGGACTCCAGTTGGGTAAGCAGCCTGGACACTTCTTCACGGTCCGGGTTAGCGGAAATGTAAAACGGCTCCACTTCATTGTACATCCTCAGCACATCTATAAAGGCATTGTCTTCATGTTTGCTTCCGGATTTCCCTCCGATGGCAACAGCTGCTACTTTAAGCGTATCCGGTCTCAGGAGGGGAAGCAGGTCAGACTGGTTTTTGACCAGCGTGACCGCTTCTTCAGCAATCCGTGCATTGGCCAGTTCATATCTGTTTGCATTGAGGTCATTTGTCAACCCTTCCAATCTCACCGGCTTATATTTATCCAGACCGGCCCAATGTTTGAACATGAGAATGCGTTTGCATCGCTCATCCACATCTTCCTGGGTGATCTTTCCTTTGGCAATGGCATCCTTGATGGCAACAATGGCCTTTGGTACATCTTCAGAAAACAGCAACACATCATTTCCCGCCAGCAGCGCCATGAGATCCACTTCCCCGGGACCATGGTAGGCGCTCACTCCTTTCATGCTCAGGGCATCCGTAAAGATGAGCCCGTGAAAGTTCATTTCCTTTTTGAGCAGATCGGTCACCACATTGTGAGATAAGGTGGTGGCCAGGTTTTTTGTGGAATCAAGTGCAGGGACATTCAGGTGGGCGACCATGATGCTACCCACGCCACTGTCTACAAGTTGCTTGAAGGGATATAGTTCCACCAGATTCAATCGTTCTCTGCTGTGTTTCACCACGGGCAATGAAACGTGCGAATCCTTATCGGTATCTCCATGGCCGGGAAAATGTTTGGCATTGGCAAGAATATTCCGGCTTTGAAGTCCTTTCATATAAGCGATTCCCTTACGGCTTACATTTCTCTTGTCTTCCCCGAAAGACCTGCTGCCGATCACCGGATTCGCCGGATTGTTATTCACATCCACCACCGGAGAGAAACTGACGTGCACGCCAAGACGGTTCATCTGTTCTCCGATATCACTTCCCATTCTTTCTATCCATTTTTCTTCCGTCAGGGCGCCCAGTGTCATCTGGCGTGGATACCTCACGGTGCTGTCCAGCCTCATGGCCAGTCCCCACTCGGCATCCATCGCAATCATCAGGGGCACCCGTGCTGCCTTCTGGTAAGCGTTGGTGAGTCTGGCCTGACGGACCGGTCCACCCTGCATGAATATCAGTCCACCGATATGGCTGTCCTTCACCAAAGCCATGATCTTTTCCTCATGCGATGCCGTCAGATTGGAATAGGCAGCTACCATAAACAGTTGTCCGATGCGCTCGTCCGGACTAAGGGCTGCCATGACCGAATCTGCCCAGGCATCCTCGCAACACAGGAACGGAGGTAGTTTGTTACCGGGCTCGATCTGTTGGGAGGCTGTGGCATTTCCTTCCCCCGCAAACATAGGAATGGCTATGAATGCCGGTGCCATCCAGCTTAATAAAAAGTTCGTTGTTTTTTTCAATGTCATAGTTACGCTAACAGCTACAAAGAAAACACAATGAATGGACAAAATCGAGGGGGGTGGTATATAGATATTCACATGTCAGATGTTGAAGGATTGAGATATTCCAGGTTGATGATACAGAAGTCTTGAGGGCAGGAAACCAAATTGATCAGATTGGATCCCTCGCTATGCTTCGGGATGACAAGACCGTTTTGTTTAATGGGAGAAAGATAAAAGTGCGCAACTGACATTTTGTTATTTTGACCGATCAGTTGCGCACTTTTATCTTTCCGTTAACCTCATGATTCCTGTCATCCCGAAGCATAGCGAGGGAACTGCCAAGGCAACATAATCTGCCCTTTTATTGTGTAAATTATCAATGCTTTTCTTCAATGATGATTCAGTCGTATCAAACCGAAGCGACCACCAACTGAAATTACTCAAAGCATCACCCCTTCATTACGACGGAACTTGTACCTTTGTAAAAACAGGCCTTTATGAATTTACCCAATCTTCCATCCATGTTCAGAAGGTCCCGGCCCAAGGCTTTCGAATACCAGCCCAGGTATTGGGATGAAGACCGGGAAAGACTGGAAGAGCGCCGCAGGGCTATTCTGGAAGAAAGCAACCCGGATCCGGAGAATCATACCTTCCGGCCTTCCTTCCGCAAGGCCATGATCATGGATCATCCGAGCCATGAGACACGGGCCGAAGGTATTCGACGCGCCAACAGAAGGGTATTGGTAATCATGGCCGTTCTGTTTATCATTGCTTACTTTCTTCTGAACATTTGATACTTCGTTGGCAGATATCATAGACATATTACCAGATCACGTCGCCAATCAGATTGCTGCGGGCGAGGTGATCCAACGCCCCGCATCGATCGTCAAGGAATTACTGGAAAATGCTGTTGATGCAGGCGCTTCTCAGATTCATCTTCAGATCAAGGATGCAGGTCGCACCCTGGTTCAGGTGACCGACAACGGTTGCGGCATGAGCCTATCGGATAGCAGACGTTGTTTTGAGCGTCATGCCACTTCCAAGATCAAGGCAGCCAATGATATCTTCTCGATCCGTACGAAAGGTTTTCGGGGAGAGGCCCTGGCCAGCATTGCCGCCGTTGCACAGGTGGACATGATTACCAAAAGACCTGATGATGAGATAGGCAGCCATGTCGTGATCGAAGGATCCGATCCGGTAAATCACGAGCCCACAGGTTGCCAGGACGGAACACGGATACAGGTCAAAAATCTCTTCTATAATATTCCTGCGCGAAGAAATTTCTTAAAGTCCAATCCCGTGGAGACCCGCCACATCATGGATGAATTTCACCGGGTCGCCATAGCACATCCCGGTATTTCTTTCGGCTTTCATCACAATGAAAACGAAGTGTACCAGCTTCCTGCCGGCCCCTTACGGCAAAGACTCGTGGGATTGTTCGGAAAAAATTTCAATCAGCGCCTGGTGCCCCTGGAAGAAACCACGGACCTGGCAACGATCACCGGCTTTATCGGCAAGCCTGAATTTGCACGCAAAACCCGTGGTGAGCAGTTCTTCTTTGTGAATAACCGGTTTATCAAAAGCTCTTATCTGCACCACGCGGTGCAGTCTGCCTACACAGACCTCATCCAGCGGGACGCCCATCCATCTTATTTCATATTTCTGGAAGTGGACCCCAATACGATCGATATCAACATCCACCCCACCAAAACGGAGATCAAGTTCGAGGATGAAAAGGCGCTGTATGCCATTCTGCAATCCACCGTCAAGCGCAGCCTGGGGCAATACAATATATCGCCTGCGCTGGACTTCGAGCAGGAAAGTGCATTCAGTCACCTTCCGCCACCCACGCCGGGTCAGAAGGTATCTGCGCCGGAGGTAAAGGTGGACAAAGATTACAACCCTTTCCGCGCCAAAACCGAAAAACACGGGCCTTCAGTCGAAGATGCCATGCGTTTTACCCAGGCTATGTTCAGGGAAGATGCCGGTGAAGCAGAGGAGGCACAGGAAGAACAGCACATCATTTCTCCGGAATGGAACAATACCCAGGACTCCAGCAGCACCAAGGTCCGCGCTCAGTTGCACAATACCTTCATCCTGACCCAGGTCAAATCCGGCGTGATGATCATCGACCAGCAACTGGCGCATGAGCGCATCCTGTTTGAACGCTTTCTGGACCAGCTTGAGTTACACCAGGGCCAGTCACAACAGCTGCTCTTCCCCGAGAATGTAGAATTGTCACGGGAAGATTACGACATTTTAATGGAGATCGAAGACGACGTGAAAGCCCTTGGTTTTGACCTGGCACATTTTGGAAAACACAGCGTGGTGGTGCACGGCATGCCCGCAGACCTGGGACCGGGAGAACCGAAGGAACAGATAGAATCCCTGGTAGAACAATACAAAAACAACCGCAGCAGGTTCAGTCTGCCAAAAAGGGAAAACCTGGCACGCAGCCTGGCACGCAATGCTTCTGTCAAAGCAGGAAAAGCACTCGGCTCTGAGGAAATGGACAACCTGATAGACGGCTTGTTTGCATGCCGCCAGCCTTATGTATCACCGGATGGTCGTCCGACAGTAACGACACTGACCCTGGACAGCATACGCCAAATATTCAAAAGCAGATGAGATTCAACGACCAGAGAGGAGGAATATTCGCCGGAATGCCGGTGGTGATCAAAAATCTTCTGATCATCAACGCGCTGATGTTGATGGCGACTTATGGCCTGGCCGGAAAAGGGATCGACCTGAATGACATTCTAGGTCTACACCATTTCCGTTCGGAAAAATTCATGCCGCATCAGCTGATCACACACATGTTCATGCACGGTAATCTTATGCACCTGGCATTTAACATGTTTTCGCTATGGATGTTCGGCCGGACCCTTGAACAGGTTTGGGGTGCGAAGAAATTCCTCATCTTTTATATGATCTGCGGACTGGGTGCAGGTTTCATTCAACTTGGGGTTAATACCATCGAGATTAACAAGGTCGAGAATCAGATCGAAGCATACAAAAGCGCCCCTAACCCGGACGATTTTTTTGTACTAGCGCAAGAATACCATGGGTATATCGACCCGCAGCTGATCCCGGACATTACATTCACAACCAAAGAGGACATGATCCATTTTACGGAAGTTGAATACCGCAACAGCCAGGGTCCTTCTATGGATGAAAGATCAAGAGAGTACGCCGATCTTTTCCTGAGGGGTTTTACCAATGTAGGGATGGTCGGTGCCTCCGGTGCGGTTTTCGGTATACTTGCAGGATTCGGGCTCCTGTTTCCAAATGTTATGCTAATGCTTCTCTTCCCTCCTATTCCATTAAAAGCAAAATACTTTGTTGCCATCATGGCGCTGTTTGAATTATTCTCGGGCATAAACCCTTCTCCTGGCGACAGCGTTGCTCATTTTGCTCACGTAGGCGGCGCACTCGTCGGTTTTCTTGTGATCAAATACTGGGAAAGCAAAGGACGGCGAATACTTTAGGCCATGGCTCATCTGGTTGACGAAATAAAAAGTTCTTTCCGGTCGGGAAATGTGATCACCCGGCTGATCATGGTGAACCTGGCCGTGTTTCTGGTCTGCCTCCTGGCCAGACTTATTTTCGTTTTTGGACTGCAGGATAAAGCCGAAGCCCACGAAGCATTTCTTTCATTCATTTCCTGGATCGCTGTACCATACGACATAGTTGAACTTCTGTTCAAACCGTGGACCCTCATCACCCATATGTTTGTACAGTATGACTTCTGGCACCTGTTCTGGAATATGATCCTGCTGTTTATGTTCGGAAAGATTTTCATGAGCATCCTTGGTCAATCAAAGATCCTGGCTGTTTATGTCTATGGAGGATTCGCAGGAGTGGCATTGTCCATGATCTTTCATTATGCCTTCCCGGGCCTTCCCATTGGGAACAGCGCCATCGGTGCTTCCGCCGCGATATGCGCCGTTATGTTTATGATCACCGCAACGGTACCGAATTACGAACTTAATTTTATTCTTATAGGACCCGTCAAGATCAAATACATTCTTTTGGTACTGGTGGTTTTTGACTTACTGAACATTGCCAATCTGGATAACATGGGCGGACATGTTTCTCATCTCGGAGGTTCCGCTTTCGGTTATTGGTTTTTCCTGAGAGACCGGCAGGGAAAAAATCCGGCCGGCGGGTTCAACCGGTTGATTTCGGTATTCAGTCCACGCAAAGGCAAACGTTCGAATCTGAGAAAGACCCCTGGAGGGAAACGACGTTTTGTGCCTGACGAGGATTATAACCTGGAGAAGAAAAGCAAAGAAGAAGAACTGAATGCCATACTGGACAAGATCGGAAAGTCAGGCTATGAAAGCCTGAGCAAAGACGAGAAAGACAAATTGTTCAGATATAGCCAGGACCAATAACCATTGCGTTGAAAAAAAGACGCCCCGTTCGTTTTCTCCTGATCACGCTGCATGTGCTGCTTGGTGCCGCATTGATCCTGGCCGTTTTCTCCCCGCAGATTTCACCCAAAACACTTTGGCCGTTTGCTTTCCTCGGGCTCTTCTACCCCATCCTGCTTGCGTCTAATCTGATCCTGAGCATTTATTGGGCCATCAGGAGAGACCGGTTCTTTCTTCCTGCCCTTGGGATATTTATCCTGGGCTGCAGTCCGCTGGGCCAGTTTATTCAGGTGGGTTACGCAGACTCAGATGATGTGTCGGATGGCCATGAACAGATCAGGGTGATGTCTTACAACATTCGCCTGTTTGACTATTACAACTGGACAAACCGGAAGGAGACCAAAGACAGCATGCTTCTTTTCCTGGAACAGGACCAGGCGGATATCTTCTGTTTCCAGGAATTCTTCGCGCAGGATACCACCATTCACATTACGGAAGCCGAGGTGATCAAACGCCTGGGAAAAGCCAGGCATGCACATATTGAATACACCGCCTACGTTGAGAAACACAAACAACACTTTGGCATCGCCACATTCAGCGCCTACCCCATTGTGAACAAAGGCGTGATCTCCTCGGAGAAATCATCCAACAACATTTGCATATTCACGGATGTGGTCATGCATCATGACACGGTTCGCATTTATAACATGCACCTGCAATCTATCCACTTCCAGGCAAAGGACTACCAGTTCCTCGAGAAACTTGAAGAAGGTGAAGGCCAGTTGGAAGATTCCAAACGCATCGTTTCCAAACTGAGGGACGCTTTTGTCAGAAGAGCACGGCAGGCAGAACAGATCCACGGGCACATGCAGCAATGTCCTTACCCCATGATCGTTTGCGGTGACTTTAATGACTCCCCTATTTCATATGCTTATCGCACCATCTCAGATGGCTTGCAGGATTCATTTCTCGAAAAAGGGTACGGATGGGGGAAAACGTATGCCGGTATTTTTCCGGGGGTAAGGATAGACTACATCCTTCACAATGACTATTTCAGGACAACGGGATTTCAGATCATGCCCAAAAGGTATTCGGATCACTTTCCTGTGGAGGCAGTGTTGGAGCCGGTCTTTCGGAAAACCAAATAAACGGTACCGCCCCTCTTCCCCAGTGCATCCACCATATCCATCAACATAAACAACGGAAAGGTGAGGATATAACCCAACTTCATCAACCTAAGTAACCAACCCGGCTGATCGGCAGTGTAATCTTTATTTCCTTTCAGATATTCGTATAGCAATTCCCTCTTTTTGAAGAAAATATTCAGAATACTCTGCTGATATCCGAAAGGGTTATACTCGATACTGAAATGATGTTCTGACTCCAGTGAAAACCCGAGAGGCTCCAGTGCTTTGGTCAGTGAATCCGGTGGCATCAGCCACAAATGCCTGGGCGGGTCCAGGTGCAACCACCTGCCTTTGAACCACGCTGCCTGCCTGCTGCCCGCATTCGGGTATGATATCATCAACACGCCTCCCGGCTTTAAAATGTTCGAGATGATTTTCAGGTACTTGACGGGTTCCGGAAGATGTTCAATCACATGAAACAAGGTCACGGCATCCAGACTGGCAGCAGGAAAATCATGCGCCTCCAGTTCGCCGGTTTTAAGTTTGAGATTAGGGATTCTTGAGGCCCGTTCTGCTGCTTTTCCCGGTCGCTCTATCCCAAACAGTTTATATGATCCGCAGGAAGATAACGCATCCAGAAAGCCACCGCTTCCACAACCAAGATCCAGAACAGCACCATGTTTCGGAATCCATTTTGCCAACCGCTTGGCACGGTTATGCCTGAAGTAATCCAGCACCCGTTCAACCATCCCTTCGAATTTCTCGTCCTCTTCTCCATAGTAGCTATCATCATACGCCGCATTCAGTTGCTCAGATGTCGGATACGGATAGAGAAACCATGCACCGCAATCCTCACAGGAGAACACATCATAAGTATCACCGGCAATATCCGTTGTCGGAAACAGGTTGGCGCAGGCATGCCCATGACAAAACACACATTGTGGTTCGGATGCTATCATCCTTGTTTTCCGGTTCTGGTCGTGTACAGGTCATTGCGAACCAAGCCCGCTGAATGAAGAAAATGACTCAGCGACGTACGTAGCACCCCCAGACCATAGGTCACACTGCGACTGAAATTAATGGAGGAGGCTCCTTTGAAATACTTGGTCGGGCACGTTACCTCGGCAATCTCATACCCGGCCATCACAATTTGTGACAGCATTTGGTTATCAAACACAAAATCATCAGAGTTCTTATGGTAAGAAATGTGCTCAAGTACTTCTTTGCCAAACGCCCGGTAGCCGGTATGATACTCACTTAACTTTTCTCCCAGAAGCAAATTCTGAACAAAGGTCAGCAAGCGGTTGGCGATGTATTTGTAAAGCGGCATTCCTCCCTTCAGTGCTCCCTTGCCGAGAATGCGGCTGCCCAATACCACAGGGTAGACATCATTCGCGATGATACTGGCCATGGCGATCACCAGCTTGGGTGTGTATTGGTAATCCGGATGGATCATGATCACAATATCCGCGCCCAGCTCCAATGCCTTGTCGTAGCAGGTTTTCTGATTGCCTCCATACCCACGGTTGGAAGGGTGACGTATCACGTGCCGGATCCCGAGGCGTGTTGCTTCCTGGGCTGTTTCATCGGGACTCGCATCATCCACCAGCACCACCTCATCGACCACATCCATCGGAATCTCCCGATAGGTTTGCTCAAGGGTTTTGCTGGCGTTATACGCCGGCATGACAACTACGATTTTTTTTCCTGACAGCACGGAATGATTATTTGATGTCTTAAAAATATCATTATTTTGTCAAGTCAACCAAGTTCATCCTGTGAACCTATTTTTTCGATACCCCATTATTGCCTTTGTCTTATTGAGTTTGCTCCTGTACGGACAGACAATTTTCTATGGCTACGTGCTGGATGACTACCTCTTCATCACCGGAAATCAGTTCACCCTCAAAGGTTTTTCGGGCATCCCGGACATCTGGACGCACGATGTCTTCACCGGCGTTTATGGTGAATCGCTGAACAGATATCGTCCGCTATCGGCTACCTTCTTTGCCATCCAATACCAGCTGTTGGGATTGCAACCCGGATTAGGGCACCTCGTCAACATCCTGCTGTATGCGGTCACCGCCTGGTTGATCTACCGACTGGTTAATCGCCTTAACATTCCGGGAAGTGAATGGATATCCATGGTCAGTGCATTGCTGTTTCTTGTACACCCGTTGCACACAGAAGTGGTTGCCAATATTAAAAGTCTGGATGAAATCCTTTCCCTTCTCTTTTCGCTGATGGCCTTGCTGGTGGCATTAAAACCCGGATTCCGACATAAGTGGCTTGCCGCCCTATACCTGTTCATTGCGATGACGGCCAAGGAAAGTGCCATCACCTTCGTGGCCCTCATCCCCTTCTCACTCTGGGCCTTTGGAAAAGAAAAACCTTCAGACAGTATGAAGGCCGCCGTTCCCATGGTGATCGCTGCGGTGGGTTATCTGACCATGCGTATATCCTTTGTGGGCTTCGGAGATGCTGCATCTCAGGCATATGATGTGATGTTCAATCCTTTTTTACTGGCCAGTCCGGCAGAAAAATGGGCCTCCATTCTGGCTAACACCATGCGTTATCTTGGCTTGCTGGTATGGCCTCATCCATTGTCCTTTGATTATTCGTATCATCAGATTCCATATTCAGGATGGTCGGACCTTTTACCATGGCTTTCGATTATTGTGTGGGGCGGACTGGCATTGTTCGGATGGCGTCAATGGAAGAAAGACCGCATTATGGCCTACGGGATCGTGTGGTATATCATCACTTTTTCGGTAGCATCCAACATCGTGGTTAATACCGGAACGCCTTTGGCAGAGCGATTTCTATACACTCCATCGGTTGGGTTCTCTGTTCTGACAGCCGCCTTATTACACCGTTTAAAAACCTCTAAGGAGAATGCCACCCGGATGGCCTGGCTTGTGACCGGTTTGATCATGTGCCTCGGACTGTTTAAGACCTGGCACCGGAACCCCGCATGGGCAAGCAACTTAAGTTTGTATGGTACCGATAGCAAACATGCGCCAAACAGCGCTTTGATTCGCATGTTCTATGGCATGGAGTTGAACGCAGTAGCGGGAGATAACAAAAATGATCCGAGAATGCAGGAGGCCATTGCGGAGCTTACAGCGGCTACACAGATCAACCCCAAATTCCATCATGCCTGGTATAACCTGGGCATGGTTTATCAAAAAATGGGGCTACATGAACAAGCGGTGACCTGCTTCAGGAATGTGCTTCAACTGCAACCCAGTCATATCAATACCCATTACAGTATTGCTTTGTCACTGGGGAATGGCCTGGGGCGGGTGGATGAAGCCCTGCCATATATGGAGCGGCTTGTAAACGAATTTCACAGTGATAAGCCGGAACACATGACGGGGCTGGGGATACTCTACGGGATGAAAAATGACTATGAACAGGCGATAGGTACTTTGTTGAGGGGGATCCAAAAACACCCGGACGATGCCAAACTGAACTTTAATCTGGCCATCACTTATTACAACAAGGGGGAAACAGAGCCCGCTAACTTCTATTTCAGTCGCGCCTTTGCCCTTGACCCAAGCTTGAAAAAGTAAGGATGGGAGGTTCCAATACCTGGGTAAATCCTTAAAAAAAGAAATTGCCCGACCTTAAAGACCGGGCAACTTCCATGTAAACAAAACCCCCATTACTATGTGCATTCTTTAACGCAACGTTACTTTGCCGGGTTTCAAAATTTCGTTACTTTTTTGGATTTTGCTGAAATTATTTCTTAGTATTGTGTAATCAGTAGGGGGTAGAGTTACGAATTATTGGTAGTCCTGTCCGGAACTGAGATCAATAATCACGCGGTTATCCGCAGAATGAATTCTATTATGAGCGAATTGCAAAATGGTACCGTGAAGTTCTATAACACGGAGAAAGGTTTCGGATTCATTACCCAATCCGACTCAGGAAAAGACGTTTTCTTCCATGTAAGCGGTCTGGTGGATAAAATTGCTGACGGAGATGCCGTAACTTACGAGGTTGTGGACGGTGACCGGGGCAAAAAAGCCGTTAACGTACGGCTCGACAGGCCTGCCTAATCTTAGGATTTACGCTTAAATCACCCTGAATTTTATTTTTTGAGCTGCGTATACACACATGCGCAGTAGCAAAAACCCGTGTGAGAAACGGGATATGTTCGTATCGCCATATGTACGTTCGCGGTATCGGATAGGCAGGTCTATGATCTTCAGGTTCAATTTGTGTGCACCAAACAGAAGATCAAAATCACCGAATGGATCAAAGTCACCGAAAAAGTGCCTGTTCGCCGCCAATTTCTCATAATCTTCCCTTAAGAGCACCTTGGTGCCACACAGACTGTCCTTGATCGGATTATTCAGAATCCACGTGAATACCATGCTGAAGAATTTGTTGCCAAGAAGATTCAGGAAGCGCATGGCCTGTTTTTCCATAGGGTAAACCAACCGGGAGCCATTAATGAATTCTCCCTTTCCGCTTGCCAGGGCATCATAAAACTTCGGCAGTTCTTCCGGTGGAACCGTCAGGTCCGCATCCAGGATCATCAGGATATCTCCCGTGGCCATAGAATAGCCCTTCCTGACTGCATCTCCCTTGCCCTTGCCTTCTTGTCTGGTATATACCAGCTTACAGGGCCCTTCATACGCCTTACATACATCCTGGATCTTTTGCCAGGTATCATCCGTGCTGTTTCCTTCCACAAAGATCACCTCCACCGACTTTCCAAATACCGGCATGCGCTTGAGTGCATCCTCGATATTACCACTCTCGTTCCTGGCCGGGATCACCACTGTGGTTGAATACTTATTGTCCGCCGCCTTTACCGGAACAGGTCGCGCGCACAAATATTTGTTCAGACAGAACATCCGAAAGATGGGAAGTGTGGCGATATACTTGTTCAAAATCCACGAAACCACCGGTATGTTCACGGGTAACAACATACCACGGGTTGAGCGATAACATTCAAAGCCGGACAAGGTCAGGATGTTCCTGATATCCATTTCGGAAAGCCAGTTCTGCCGGGGACTCTTCTTTTTCAACCCCAGCCACTCGCCTACTTCCAGTGCCGGCTCCCACAAAAAATTATAATATGAAACCAGGATGCGGGTGCGATCATGACATACCCCCCTCACCGACTCCATCACATCCTGAACGTTCGAGAAATACCCGATTACGTTTGACAGTACGACCACGTCATACTTCTGATCCAGTTTGATGTTGGCCGCATCCATCACATGAAATGTCAGATCGGGATGACGCTCCCTGGCTTTGGCGATCATGGCCTCACTGAAATCGATCCCTGTACGCGAATGCCCTTTCAGGCTTGCCAGCGTTTCTCCGCTTCCGCAACCGATCTCCAGTACGGAGTTCTCCTCATGAATGTAATAGTTGAAGAAATTCAAAAGGGCAGACCAGTAATACTTAAACCGACGGCGGTATGCAGGATAGCGGTCCGCAAATTTCTCGAAATGCGAATGGAAAATATTCGGGGATGCAGGTGATTCCGTTGACTCAGGCATTTTTTCGGATAACAATCATTTGAAACATGGCCAGCCAGGGGAAAAGAGGCTTGCCCAGGGCTTCTGCCAGCGTAAATAAACGAAAAGTCGAGTGTGGCACCAAAGACTTGTATGAAAACCCGCCACTCATGAGGTATCTGAACGGGGTCGAAAGGGAGATACGTTCAATGGTCAGGGTGGGGTATTTTTCTTCAAATAACTTGCGGTCGCGGTTAAAGATGATCCACGGTAAAGCTCCGTTTGCGCCGGACATAGGTCCGGACGACGGAAATGTCCATGTCTTCGCGGAAGGATCGAACGGCTCATGATGCAGCCTGGTATAAACCCAGCGGCTCCATAGGGTGGTGGCCGGCTCAACCATGTAGATGATCCCGTCGCGCTTGAGCGTTTCCCGGGCTTTTTCCAGAAAAGCATCAACATTCGGGATATGATGCAACACATTCAGCATAAAAATACCATTGAGGGTCCCCGGAGCAAAAGGAAGTTCCTCTGCGGCAAATGTTTTATCGCAATGCGGAATATCCTGTATATCGGATGTGATCACAAAAGGCGCCATGTCTTTCAGAAAGCCTCCACCCGAACCGATCTCCACCGTATCACCCTCAGGGGCTTCTTTCAACCGTTTCAAAAAACCACCATACCATTCTTCATAAAGCTTTTTCAGGAAAGGCTTTTTTAGCAGGATGTCACGGTGTGCCAGGGTAGCGGCCACATCATCCAGGTCATGTCCGATATGTTCTTTTCGCAACAAGCCCACTTATCTCAAATTTTGAATGTATTCGTCACTTACGTTGTGGTTGAGTTCTTTGGCCCTCAATGCATCCTGCAACGCCAACGCCTTCTGATTCATCCTGCTGTATGTAAGGGACCGGTTGTAATAGCTGGGACCGTCATTGGGGTTTCGCTGGATGGCCTGGTTGAAATCGTTCAACGCCTCCTGGTATTTACCGAGATTGAAATATGCCACCCCCCTGTAGAACCAGGATTTGTAATTACCCGGGATGGCGTTTAACACCGCCGTAAAATCTTTGACACCCTCTTCAAACCGGCCTACCTGAATGTATGTAAATCCACGGTTCTGAAAAATGTCCAGCCACTTGGCAGGTTCTGCCTGAAATGCCCTGGTATAGTCTTCAATGGCTTTGTCGTATTCCCCCTTGATGGAATGGGTGATACCCCGGTTGATAAGTGCATCAGCGTTATCGGGATCAATCGAGATGGCATAGGAAAAATCCTGCATGGCTTGATCGTGGTTTCCACGAAGACCGTTGATATTTCCACGGTTCACATAAATACCTGCATCGTCCTGCTTGAGCTGCAGAAAGATGTTGTAATCGGCAAGGGCCTTGTCAAATATCTTCCTCTTCCCGTAATAATTTCCCCTGTTCTTATACGCAACAGGCACCTGATACTGATATTTGGCAATCACGTCATTCCACAATATCTCACTGTTCTCCCACACCTTACAACGTTCATGTGTGATCCATGTAAAACAAGCCGCACCGATGCCGAGTACCACCAGGGACATGCGTTGAAAACCCTTGTATTTCTCGCCCTGTTGTGTCATCCAGTAAACGCCATATGCCACGATGAAAAACAGCCCTAGGTATGGCACATAGGTATAGCGTTCGCACATGATGTTCGGCCCGACGGGAACCAGTTGCAAGGTAAGCGCCGCCGTCCCCATGAAAAACAGAAAACCGAAGATGAACACACGGGTGCGTTTGAAAGACAACCCGACCAATACAAAGAGTGTAATGACCACCACGGGAGCTATGTAGAATATGCCGGGTAAATGGCCGTCAACCAGGTTGGGATAGGGATAGTAATTGGTGAGACCATAGGGTACAATCAGTTTGATCAGATACATGACTGTCCCGTATGATGCGAACATGATCCGTTCCATCAGCGTGAATGCCTGGGTTGAAGCAATGGTGTTAACCGACTGAGCGGCAATCACTGTCACCACACCGTGCAACAATCCTAACAACAGGAAGGGAACCAGATTCAGAATATCCTTTTTGGTCCATTTGCCATTGCGCCAGTATACGATCAAGGCTAGAACCACCGGCAATGTCACGGCAGCTGATTTGGCAAGAAGCGCCAACAGAAACAGAACGATGGATTTCACAAAAGACTTCTGCCTCCCTTCATCTACATATCGCAGCCAGGCCAGTGCCGACCACAGGAAGAAGAGCGTAAACAACACATCCTTTCTTTCAGTGATCCAGGCCACCGATTCCACATGCATCGGATGAATACCGAAGAACAGGGACACAATCCCCGCAGGCAGCAAACTTCCGTTGAATAACTTCCGGAACAAAACAAATACCAGCAAGGTATTGATCAAATGCAGTAAAAGATTGGTCACATGAAGCGGATGGGCGTATTCGTAAAACCGGTCGAGGTTGGTATAATCAGGTTTGATGACCCAGTTCTCAATGGCAAATGACAGCTGTGACAGGGGTACGTAAGATCGCCCTTTCAGCTCCTTGCCAAAAAAAAGCTCCTTTACATTGTCGGCCTTCAGGTCCCATACCAGATGGTTTTCCAGCAGATACTTGGGATCGTCCCAGTTCACAAAACTGTTCTTCAGAGATGGCAGGTATGCCCACCAGGTAATCACCAAAATGACACCTATCCAGATCCAATGCTTCGGGATTCCTTTGCGGTCAGGTTCCGCAGATGTTTTCTTTTCCTTGCCCATGAATATCCTGATGTGAGCGTAAAAGTAATATTTTCCGCCGGTTTATAATGGTGTGCGAAACAGCCTACTCATCAAGATTGATGCGGACCTTTTTCAGCACAAGCAGGTTGATCGGGTTGATGCCAAGCCCCTCCACCCTTTTGTTCACAACCCGCACCACCTGGTCATAGTACATCACCACAACCGGTGCTTCCTCCACGATTATGGCATCCATCTGTTGAAAGAGTTCTTTCCGTTTTACAGGATCCATCTCCTGTTGTGCCTGTTCGTAGAGCTCGTCAAACCGGGCATTGCTGAAATGGGTATAGTTGGGTCCACCCGGCGTAAAATTCTTTGTATAGAATAGACCGAGGTAGTTTTCTTCATCGAAGTAATCTGCTATCCAGGATCCGCGGAAGAATGTCAGTTGGGAACGGGCCACCATCTCCCTATGAGTAGCGGGAGGATTGACATCCAGTTCCACTTCCAGGCCCAGTTCGGTAAGCTTGCTTTGGATCGCCTCACAAAGATCAAGGTAGGCAGGGTTGGTACTCAGCTTGATGATACCCAGTCCCTTGCCGCCAGGAAAACCGGCTTCGGCAAGCAGGGCTGCTGCGCCTTCAGGGTCAAACGTATAGCCTTTGATTTTCTCCGGATCATATGCAGGCATCCCTTTCGGAACAAAACCGGCATCCGCAGGTGTACCAATGTTATTCCGCAGGTATTTGATCAGCTTTTCCCTGTCAAATCCCATATTGATCGCCTTCCTGACCTTTTTGTAGCGCAACGGGCTGTCCTTTACGACCTGCAGACTGGTATCCATGAGAATTCCGAGGTATTCTGTATTCAGGTACGGACCGGTGACCATGTAAAACCTTTTCTTGAATTTGTCCCTCAGTCTGCCGTCCAGGGTCAGTAACTCATCTTTGTAGCTGGCATCGATACCGGATACAAAGTCAAAACCTCCCTTGACAAACTCCATGAAGGCGGATTGCTTGTCCTTGATAAAGGAGACCGATATCGCATCCAGGTACGGTAGTGGCCTTCCATGCTCATCGTTTTCAAAGTAACGGGGGTTTTTGTGGTAGATGAGATTCTCTCCTTCACTCCACATTTTAAAAATGAAAGGCCCTGTACCAACGGGGTGCCTGCTGAAATCCTCCCCGTAATGCTCCACTACCTCGCGTGGAACAACGGAACAATACGGCATGGAAAGGAGACCCAGGAACGGCGGATGCGCTTTTTCCAGTTCAATTACAAACGTGGTATCGTCGGGGGCGTGAAAACCGATGCATTTGCCGCTTTCATCCCGTTTGATATGCGAGAATACCCAAAGACCTGGAGAAGCCAGTTTATCATCGACGATCCGGTCAAAGCTGTATACAAAATCCGAGGCAACCACCTTACGGCCCTTGCCTCCTTCAAACACCTCGTGATCATGAAAATACACATCATCGCGCAAACGAAACACATACACCTTACCGGCGGCATCCATTTCCCAGGATTTGGCAATACACGGAACGACGCTCAGATCAGCATCGGGTTGCACCAGGCCATTGAATATCTGTATTACGCCCCACATATTGGCCTGATCCCTTGCGAAAGCCGGGTCAAGTGAAGAAATTCCCGATGATTGATTGTAGCGAAAGACCGTCTTGTGACTGTTATCTTCTTTGGTGGGCTTTGTCTCCGATGAACAAGCCATCCACAGTCCACCCACTACCAACAGTACCCATTGAAAGTGTTTCATCCCTGTCAAATATCAAGCAATATTAGTCAATATCAAACAGTACCCTACGCCCATGGCCTATTCCGTTATAAACAGTTTTTCAACATGGCCATGAGTTGGTTGTGTAACGTGGGCTATCGGATTTTCCCTACCTTTGCACTCCCATGAAAAAAGTGGCTTTCTATACATTGGGATGCAAACTGAATTTCTCAGAATCTTCATCCATCGCAAGGGATTTTGAGAAGCAAGGTTATACCCGGGTCGCATTTGAAGAAGCAGCTGACGTTTATGTGATCAATACCTGTTCGGTCACAGACAATGCAGATCGCAAATGCAAAGCCATTGTAAAAAAAGCACTGAAGACATCTCCCGAAGCCTTCGTCGCAGTGATCGGCTGTTACGCACAACTTCGTCCTGAAGAGATCACGCGTATTCCCGGGGTTAATATCGTACTTGGTGCTTCTGAGAAATTCAATCTGCCTTATCATGTTGAACAACATAAGCAAGGCAAGGTACAGGCGGTCCACAGTTGCGAGATATTGCAGGTAAAAGAATTCAATCCGGCGTATTCGGCGGGTGACCGCACCCGTTCGTTTCTGAAGGTCCAGGACGGATGCGATTATTTCTGTGCATTCTGCACCATTCCCATGGCCCGGGGAAGAAGTCGCTCAGGCAGCATAGAAGATGTGGTGAGTTCCGCACATGAAATTGCAGCAACCGGTGTAAAGGAGGTTGTGCTGACCGGAGTGAACATCGGCGATTTCGGCAGAGGCAGCGATGAAACATTTCTTGACCTTATTACCCAACTGGATCAGGTGAAGGGCATTGAGCGGTTCCGCATTTCATCAATTGAACCCAACTTACTGGATGAAGACATTATCAGATTTGTGGCGGATTCCAGACGCTTTGTACCCCACTTCCATATTCCATTGCAATCGGGATCGGATGAAATACTCAAAGCCATGCGCAGAAAATACCAAACGGCTTTGTACCGGAACCGCATTGAGATGATCAAATCGGTGATGCCCATGGCATGTATCGGTGTGGATGTGATCGTTGGCTTCCCTGGAGAAACAGAAGCGCATTACCTGGAAACAGAACAGTTTCTTGAGTCGCTGGACATTTCCTATCTGCACGTATTTACCTACTCCGAACGGCCGGGCACGACAGCCTTGCGTTTGGATGGCACGGTTTCAAAGGAAGACCGGGAGATCAGGAGCAGACGACTGCACAAATTATCAGACCTGAAACGCAAACAGTTTTATGAAAACTACCTCGGCAGCAATCAAAAGGTCTTATGGGAAAGCGATGAAAAAGAGGGCATGATGTTCGGTTTTACCGACAACTACATCAAAACAACCATGCCTGCGGATCCGTCCAGATTCAATCAAATCGAGGAGGTCACGCTGTCCGGTCTCTCGACCGCCAGTCCGGTGCTGACGGCAGAGGCATACCTACCCGTTACGGCATAAAAAAATCCCCGGCTCTGTTGGGAACCAGGGATTTGAAACGTTTAGTTCAGAATGACTTCCGCATAGGGCCAGCCGGGAATATCGATCCTTTTTCTGGCCATCACATAATCGGTGATCCTTCTGATGCAGTTTTCCGGAGCTTCACACTGGTAGTTCTCAAGAAATTCCAGTACTTCATCTGTTACTTCCGGAAGCTGATCCATCACATCCAGCTGATCTTCAAGATCAAGTTCGAAATATGATTGTACGATGCGGTTTGTTGCCGTTAAGGCAAGGAGCGTAGAAGCTTGATTCATAGGCGTGATTTTGATGATTATTCGTTCTCTTCATGCCTATGAAACGGAGGACTTCCATCAATATTGTTCGCTCCTTAACAATTTCCTAATCAACTGTAAGAGAAACGTGTTTCTCTTCAATCATCTTGCGAAGGTTGATCAAGGCATAACGCATACGTCCCAACGCTGTGTTGATGCTCACATTCGTGATGGCAGCGATTTCCTTGAAACTCATATCCGCATAATGCCTCATCATGAGGACCTCACGCTGTTCATCCGATAACTCACGGATCAACCGGCGGAGATCCGCTCTGATCTGCTGACGGATCATCGAATCCTCCCGGTGCATTTCATCCGAACTGATAAAGTCGAAGATATCAAAGCTCTCCTCTTCACCATGGTAGCGCTGATTGGATACCATGGGCATGCGGTTGGATTTCCTGAAATGATCGATAACAAGGTTGTGGGCAATTCGCATCACCCAGGGCATGAACTTGCCCTCCTCATTGTAATTGCCCTTTTCCAGGGTCTGGATCACCTTGACCAGGGTATCTTGCAGGATATCCTCTGCCAGGGCATCGTTTTTCACCAACATTAATATATAGGTATATATTTTACCCTTATGCCTGTTGATGAGCATTTCCATACACCGGCTATCACCGGCAATGTACTTCTTAATAAGTTCTTGGTCATTCTGAATCTGACGTCGCATAAAACCTCCCTTTTTAACAGGTTAAAAAAATAAACGCTGTGCGGAGTAGAGGTTTCTTCTATATCAGTTCAGTTTTTGGTTGGGTCGGATACACTTTTAGCGTGCCACCTGACTATTTATTACTTCTATAACGCGAAGGTATGTCGTTTGTTGCACATATGTATTAATTTCCTGTGACTTTAACATTCCTTAACAATGGCCGGATATTGTTCCTTACTCTTAAAAATCTGTCTACCTTTACAGGTCCGCCAGTGTCGGAAATTCCACAACAATATTTATGCCGGAAGCAAAAAAAAAGGAAAAAGGGGGAAAACAGATCAGGATTCGCGGTGCACGCATTCACAACCTGAAAAATATCAACCTGGACCTGCCCAGGAACAAACTCACCGTTATCACCGGGTTATCAGGGTCTGGAAAATCTTCATTGGCGTTCGATACCTTGTTCGCCGAAGGGCAGAGAAGGTATGTGGAAAGCCTGTCCTCGTATGCCAGACAATTTTTAGGCAGGATGGAAAAACCGGACGTGGACCGGATTGATGGGCTATCCCCCGCTATTGCCATAGAACAAAAGGTCAATTCAAAGAACCCCAGATCCACCGTTGGCACCACTACGGAAATCTATGACTACCTGAAATTACTATTTGCCAGGATAGGAAAGACTTTTTCCCCTGTCTCAGGAGAGGAAGTAAAGCGCCACAGTGTATCGGATGTAATGCAATACCTCCTTGGGATTGAAGAAGGGGCACGCGTACAACTGATCGCCGCACATGCGCCCGGCAAGCAACGATCTGTGGAGGAACACCTGAAAGTATTGATCCAACAAGGATTCTCACGGGTTCGCTTAGGTGACGAGACCGTCCTTATTGAAGATGTGAGCGATACTTCAACACTATCCGATCAGGATGGAAAGATTCACCTGGTGATCGATCGCTTTAAAGTTGTTCATGGCGATGATGATTTTGAAAGCAGGGCGGCGGACTCCATAGAAACGGCTTTCTATGAAGGCAATGGACAGTGTTACCTGTTCTATGAGCAAAAAGATAAATGGAAGGAGCAGCATTTCTCGAACCGCTTTGAGCTTGACGGGATGCAATTCGAAGAACCATCCGTTCACCTCTTCAGCTTTAATAATCCATATGGTGCATGCAGGGCATGTGAGGGGTTCGGAACAATCATTGGCATTGATGAGGCCCTGGTTATTCCGGACCAAAGCCTTTCGGTATATGATGACGCCGTGATCTGCTGGAGAGGTGAAAAAATGAGCAAATGGAAGGACCGTCTGATCATGAGCGCTTACAAGTCTGACTTTCCCATCCACAAGGCTTATCAGGACATGACGGAAGCGGAGAAAGATGTACTGTGGAATGGCAATAAAGACTTCAAAGGGATTTATCATTTCTTCAAATACCTGGAAGAGAAAAGTTATAAGATCCAGTATCGCGTGATGCTGGCGCGCTACCGGGGCAAAACGGTGTGCACGGAATGCAAAGGCAGCCGCCTGCGACAGGAAGCCCTGTTCATCAAGGTCAATGACCGCACCATACGGGAACTGGTGAATATGCCCATCGGCAAGCTGCGGGTGTTTTTCGCAGACATCCGGCTCAATGAAAATGAAACCAATATAGCACGTCGCATTCTCAAAGAGATCAATAGCCGCCTGGAGTACCTGGATAAAGTCGGCCTTAGCTATCTCACCCTGAACAGGCCATCCGTTACATTATCAGGTGGTGAGTCTCAGCGCATCAACCTCGCCACATCTCTTGGAAGCAGTCTGGTCGGCTCCATGTACATCCTGGATGAACCCAGTATCGGCCTGCACCCGAGAGACACAGAAAAGCTTATCAGCGTTCTGCAATCACTGCGCGACCTGGAAAATACGGTTATCGTGGTGGAACACGACGAAGAGATCATGCGTTCCGCTGATCGCATCGTTGACCTGGGCCCGGGTGCCGGTTACCTTGGAGGCAAGGTTGTTTTTGAAGGAGACCATAATGCTTTGCTAACCGACAAGGAAAGTATTACAACAGGCTATCTGACCGGCAGACTCCAGATTGAGGCCCCCAAAGAGAAAAGACAAAGTTCAGGTACCATTCAGATTATCGGGTGCCGCGAAAATAACCTCAAGAATATTGATGTAAGTATCCCTCTGGGGGTTTTAACCGTGGTGACGGGTGTCAGTGGATCCGGTAAATCATCCCTGGTCAAGACCATCCTCTACCCTGCCATGCTTAAGCAACTGGGTGGTTATGCACCTTATGTTGGACAGTTTACCCGTCTCGGGGGAGACATGCACAGGATAGGTAGCGTGGAGTTTGTGGATCAGAACCCTATCGGTAAATCTTCCAGGTCCAATCCGGTGACCTATGTAAAGGCCTATGATGAGATCAGGGCGTTGTATGCTTCCCAGCCCCTCTCCAAAATGCGTGGTTATACCCCTGCATACTTTTCCTTCAATGTAGATGGTGGCCGATGTGAAGAATGCAAGGGCGAGGGCGAGGTGACCGTAGAAATGCAATTCATGGCTGATATTCACCTGGTGTGTGAGTCATGCAACGGAAAGCGATTCAGGGAAGAAATCCTGGAAGTAAATTACCATGGAAAAGACATCCGTGATATTCTGGAGCTGACGGTGGATGAAGCAGTGGATTTTTTCTCAAGTGTACCAAAACCCAAAGCTCCGGATAAGAAGATTGTTGACAAACTGATGCCGTTGAAGCAAACCGGCCTGGGCTACGTCAAGCTCGGGCAGTCCTCCAACACCCTTAGTGGTGGAGAGGCACAACGGATCAAGCTTGCTTCCTTTTTATCCAAGGGAGCAGGAGACGGCAACACCTTGTTTATCTTTGATGAACCCACCACAGGGCTTCACTTTCATGACATCAACAAGTTATTGAACTCCTTTTATGCCCTGCTCGAAAATGGCCACAGTGTAGTGGTGATTGAGCATCACCCGGATGTGATCAAATGTGCATCACACGTCATTGACCTGGGTCCGGAAGGCGGCGAAGAGGGTGGTACTGTGATTTTCGAAGGCACACCTGAAGGATTAGCTGAATGCGAGGCTTCTTATACCGGAAGATCTCTCAAGGGTAAAATCTGATTTATTCAACGAACAAAAAAGGGGAAGCACTATAAGCACCTCCCCTTTCCGGTTTAAAGCGACTAAGAACCCTAATGGATCATCAGCCGGTTGGTCATTTGCTGGCCGTTCCACTTCACGGATACCATGTATAACCCGGGAACAAGTGTTGATACCTGGATCGGTAATGTTTGTCCGCTGTGTAACTGAACTTGTTTCATCACCACCTTATGTCCGATGGCATCATAAATCTCAATGGTGGCATTGCCCTGCGCAGCTGCTTTCACAAAGAATGAACCATGGGCAGGATTCGGGAAGAGCATTAATCCTCCTTCTTTACCAACGGTGATCACGCCGGTACCGAGGTCCACCTGAACGCCAACAATGTTGATACATCCATTTGCATCGGTAACGGTAACGTTATAGTTGCCGGTACACAACCCGGTAGCGGTAGCTGTGGTTTGATTTCCACTGTCATCCCACTTATAAGTATACCCTGGGGTTCCTCCGGTGGCATTGGCCGCGGCTGTTCCATCACATGAGCCGGAATCATCGGTGGTAGTTACGCTGGCTATTAAAGCCGTGGCCGGTTCTGAAATCGTAATGGTTTTTACCTCCTGGCAACCACCATTTTCTGAAACGGTAACGCTGTAATTACCGGCACACAAGCCGGTCACGGTCATCTCTGTATGCCCGTTATCCCAGATGTACGTGATGCCTGAACCTCCGGAAACCGATACCGTTCCGGTTCCCGAACACTCACTTTTGCAAGCAGCATCCGTAGAAGACGCTGTGACGGTCATTCCTCCGGTACCAACGGTTGCCACAACGGAAGTACGTTCGCTCACACAATCCGGCTCCTGCACTTCCCAATCGTAGAAATAGTAGTAATAACCGTTAGCCGAAGCATTGGTTCCGGTAATGCTGGCAAGGCCGGCCACATCATAAGGAAAGGCAGCGCTGGCATCGTTCCGGTAAAGATCAACCGTTGCACCCGTAATTTTGATAAAATAACCCGTTCCCGGCGACATGGGAAAATCCAGATTAACACGGCTTTCACCTGCCGGTATGGTCGCTGTTATGGTGTGCAGCACGTTTCCACCGTCACCGTCGAGGACTTCAATGGTCCTGTCACCGGCTGTATTGGCATATACTTTTACCGAGTTCAGCGTAAACGGACTGGTCACATCAAAGAACAATCCACGAAGATCGTTGGCCGTATAATATCCGCCGCTTCCAAGGGAATTGTCGGCAGGACCTCCCTTTACCGGGGCAGTGCTAACCACTTCCTCTACATAAAAGGTGGTGGTGTTTGAAACCGTTGGAGCGTATGTGCCTCCCGTATGAACAAGATTACCTCCGTTCGCCGCATCATACCAGTTCAATGTACCACCGCTCCCGGTGGCCGACAGGTTTGCCGTACCACTGCCACAAAGATCATCTCCCTGTCCGGTCGGAGCATTGGGTTTATTGACGGTTACCACTGCATTCTTTGTAATGGAATCCTGTCCGTACGCATTGGAAACAACCAGCTTGACATTAAATGTACCATTGGAGGTATAAGTATGAACCGGGTTTTGTGTTGTTGATGAATTACCATCACCGAAGCTCCACATCCAACCGGTAGGCCCTACAGTACTTTGATCAAAGAACTGAACCGTGCCTGAGCAGGTGGTGGAATTGTCCACATCAAAGCCGGCTACAGGTGGAGCAGACGGAGGCACACATCCGTCGGACGTTTTCAAACTTGAGCGCGAACCGTCCACCACACCTTGCATGCGGGAGTTCTGCCCGAGAGAGAACATCACCATGCAAGCATCATTCACGTAGTCCATGTAGTTCATGAACATATCGCCATTCGGACCGTTACTGCAGGTCACATGCGGAAAACTGGGACATCCCGAATTGGACGTTTGCTGGGTGGGCGTATCACTTACCTGGTCATTGCCACAGTTGGCATCTCCCCAGATATGGTAAAGTCCGAGCCAGTGTCCGACCTCATGGGTACCGGTACGTCCCAGGTTAAATGGGGTGTTGGCATTGATGGTACCGAAATAGTCTGTATGAAGTACCACTCCATCCGTTGCTGCGGGTCCTCCGGGGAACTGGGCATACCCAAGGATACCGCCGCTGATATCGCAAACCCATAGGTTCAGGTATTTGTCCCTGGGCCAGGCATCCTTACCGCCTGAACTTGTGTACTTCACATCATCATTGGTACTGAAAGATGAAGTGTTGGTTTGTGTGCGGGTGATACCTGTGGTAGGGTTGCCATTCGGATCACGTTGCGCCAGACAAAACTCGATCTCCGCATCTCCCTGAAGTGATTGAAATACGGATGGTGCGGTAGACTTGTCCGAATTCAGTAAACGGAAATCAGCATTCATGGCGTCAATCTGCGATTGTACGCTCGCATCCGAATGGTTTTGGCCGGAAGTATTATATACCACGTGAACCACTGTCGGGATCGTAACAACCGCATGTGGCTCGCTGGAATTCTTTCTGGCAGCCACATAAGCGGCCAATTCCTGATTCATTTGCTGTAAACGCTGCTCATAGCCCGGATTCTCCCGGAACAAGCGTTCCATGTATTCTGTTGTACCGCACGTGCGGTTCTGATTTTGCGCAGCAGCATTCTGAAAGGATAAGAAAACAGATACCACCAACGCGATCGGTGTAATGATTCTTCTCATAGCACTTACCGTTTAGTAACAAAAAAACCTAAAACTTCTAATAGGATGCGTCTATCTCCAACTGGTATAAAATTAGCTCTTTGAATGGTTTAACACAAATATATTTTTCCGTGTTTCTGCCATACCAAATAAACGCGCTGAATTTATATGTGTTTGATTCCAAATGATTTATTAATTCAATCTTTGGATTCCTAAACGTGGGCATACCACACATAAATTACTGAAAGAATTGGTGTTCAGGACGCCTGACTATGCCGGAATTGCAATTCATAAAGCTTCTGATATACCCCTCCCAGGTTTAGGAGTGAACTATGGTTTCCGGACTCGACGATGCGGCCATGATCAAGCACCAGGATCTTATCTGCCTTCTGAATGGTAGCAAGGCGATGGGCAATGACCACTGATGTGCGTCCTTCGGTAAGTCGGGCGGTTGCATATTGGATCAGTTCTTCCGAACCTGTATCCACTGAAGATGTGGCTTCATCCAGCACCAGAATGCGGGGATCATGTACATAGGCCCTGATAAATGCGATCAACTGGCGTTGTCCGGTGGATAATGTTCCTCCGCGCTCGCGAACATCATAGTCATACGCACCGGGCAGCCTGGAAATAAATTCATGCGCCCCAACGATCTTCGCCGCCCTGACCACATCATCGCGGGTGATGTTCGGATCACCCAGGGTGATGTTATGATAGATGGTATCTGAGAACAGAAAAACATCCTGTAAAACAACACCTACATGTTTTCGTAATTCCGGAAGACGAATATCCCGGATGTCATGTCCGTCAATGGATATGCGCCCCTTCTGGAATTCATAATACCGTCCCAGCAAATTGATCACAGAGGTTTTCCCCGAACCTGTGGCCCCTACCAATGCCAATGTCTGACCGGCCTCTACTTCAAACGAAATTCCCTTCAATACCCAATCTTCATCCACGTAAGCAAAATGCACATCGTCAAAAGCGATTCTCCCGGTGAGATCTCCTGGAGACATGGTTCCGTGGTCTTTTACCCGCTCATCACGGTCGAGCAGTGCGAAAACCCTTTCAGCCGCCACCATCCCCATCTGCAGGGTATTGAATTTATCGGCCAGCTGGCGGATCGGGCGGAACAATGCATAAATGAAAAAGATAAAAGCCAGCATCTCCCCCAGTGTGACGCCCTGATCCAGGCCCCGGATGGCTTCCCGTGCACCCCACCACACCATCAGTCCGATTGAAACAGCAGACAAGATCTCAACCACCGGCAGGAAAATCGAATAATACCATACCGACCGGATGTGTGCTTTTCTATGGCTTTTGTTGATCTCGATAAATTTCTTCATCTCCGCCTCTTCCCGGTTAAACACCTGGACCACATTCATCCCTACCACATGCTCCTGAACAAAAGCATTCAGTCGGGCTACCTGGTTACGAACATCCTGAAAGATCGATCGTATTCCGTTTTTGAAGATCCATGTGGAAATGATAAGCAACGGCATTACACACAAACTATATAAGGTCAGTTTCCAACTCATATACAACATAGAACCTATGATAACCGACAATTGCAGGATGTCTCCGAATATCACGAGAATGCCATCTGAGAATACTTCGGCAATGGCTTCCATATCGGAAACAACACGCGTTACCAGGGTACCGATCGGGGTGTTATCAAAAAAACGTGATTTCAGTCGGGATATATGATCAAAAGTTCTTTGACGCAAATCCCGCACCACGGTCTGCCCCAACCAGTTTGCCAGGTAGGTTTGCAGAAATTCAAACACGGCCTGCAGGACCAGCAGTCCGACAAGCATCAACATCATATTGCGCAGCCCTACAGGATCGGGTTTGACAATGTATTCATCAAACGTATATTGGATCAACCAGGGTCTTGCGGGAGAAATGAAACCAAGCAACAAGGTAACCAGGATCGCGCCTGTGAGAACTTTGCCGTAAGGTTTTGCATAAAGAAAGATCCGTTTCAGTATATGTACATCCAATGCCTTGCCGCTGACGCTCATCCTTGCAGTGATTTAATGGAATCTGTTGCAAATATACCCGCTGGATAGTCCACCCGCGCCAGATAAAGTCCATGAGCCGGAGCAGATGGTCCGGCAAGACTACGGTCTTTCGACAGAAGAATTTGTTGCATGGCATCCCGTTGGAATCGGCTCTGCCCTATTTCCACGCACGTTCCAACAATGGCCCTGACCATGTTTCGGATAAAACGATTAGCCGTGATCACAAATACGAGCCGGTCACCCCGGTCCTCCCATACGGCCCTCACCACATCGCATGTGGTAGACGGTTGGTCCGTAACGTTCTTGCAAAACGCATCGAAGTCATGGCAACCGATCAGTTGTGCAGCTGCTTTCTCCATTGCCAGCAAGTCCAGGGCACCATACAAGTACCATGAGCGTCCATGGTCGAACGGATCTTTTTTGGTAGAGATATGGTATTCATAGGTCCTGGCGATCGCATCAAAACGAGTGTGCGCCTGCCCATCCACGGAATATATAGCCTTTAGCACAATAGATGGCGGAAGAAACCCATTGGCCCGAAAAATAAAACCGGTTGGTAATTCGACGCCATCCTGCACATCGAAATGGGCATAGAAGTCACGGGCATGAACGCCGGTATCAGTCCGGCCACAACCGGTCAGCTCTACCGGTGCACCAAGCATCAACCCTAGTTTCTCTTGCAGCAAACCTTGCACGGTGACTGCATTATTCTGCACCTGCCAACCATGAAAGTCGGCTCCGTCAAAGGCCAACTGAAGAAAATATCGCCGCGGATCGGTCATGAGATCAAGGGCACAAAGATAGAAATACACACTCGTGCTTAACGCATTGGCCACTTAAAATACCTGACCACTCTACACACCAGTACCTGGATTCGTGTTTCGTCTCTTGATATTTAAACACAGCTAATATCCCGCATTCATTAGCGAGACTATCTCATACAAAACAGGATTAATAACCCCGAAGGGGGTGAAAGAATTATAAAAAAACAATTGCGTCCGGATCCTTGCAGAACCCCACCCCGCCCCGGCTGTGGTTTGCTTAAAGCACAAAGTGATTGCTTGTCAGCCGGGGCGGGGTGGGGTTCCTAAAATCAAGAAGATCATCCCGACCTATAATTCTTTCACCCCTTCGGGGTTAGGAAAAAGCCGCATACTGAATGATATTCAAGGGATCGGTTACTTTACTCTGATAACAACATACCTTCAACCTGAATTACTTTAAGTGATCAACACACTCGTGCTTAACAATTTTTAACGACGGCTTATGAATGTTTTGGTTGACGATTCTGGTCATCATTTTTACATTTGTCTGCCAATTAACACGCAAAATCATGGAAGAACTATCACAAGCAGGTCCCGCCATCCAGCCATCAGGCACGGATATAAGGGCCTTGAACGAACGGATCGAGAAGGAAAGCGCCTTTATTGATCTCTTGATGATGGAGATGGATAAGGTCATTGTCGGGCAGCGATACATGGTGGAGCGACTGCTCATCGGTTTGCTCTCCGACGGACACATTCTGCTGGAGGGTGTCCCTGGTCTTGCCAAGACGCTTGCGATCAAATCACTCGCATCAACGATCCATGCGGATTTCAGCCGCATCCAGTTTACACCTGACCTGTTGCCCGCCGACCTGGTAGGCACCATGATCTACAATCAGAAAAAAGAAGAATTCATCCCACGACAGGGGCCCATTTTTGCCAACTTCATTCTGGCCGATGAGATCAACCGGGCGCCTGCAAAGGTTCAAAGTGCATTGCTGGAAGCCATGCAGGAACACCAGGTGACCATCGGTGAACAGACCTTTCCCCTGCCCGCTCCGTTTCTGGTACTCGCCACACAAAACCCGATCGAGCAGGAAGGAACCTATCCGTTACCGGAAGCACAAGTGGACCGGTTCATGCTAAAAATCATCATCCACTACCCAGGCAAAGAAGAAGAGCGTAAGATCATCAGGCAAAATCTATCCAGAGAAAAAGCCGGTATCAATGCCGTATTGCATCCGGAAGATATTATCAAAGCCAAGAAAGTTGTTCGTGAAGTATACATGGATGAGAAGATTGAGAACTACATTCTGGACATCGTCTTCGCTTCCCGGAATCCTAAAGAATACAACCTGGAACACTTCGCTTCCATGATCAGTTACGGAGGTTCACCACGGGCCAGTATCAACCTGGCACTGGCCGCCAAGGCGCATGCGTTCATCAAGCGCCGTGGTTATGTGATCCCGGAAGATGTTCGCGCCGTATGCGCCGATGTCATGAGACACCGTATCGGGCTTACTTATGAAGCGGAAGCGGAAAACATCACCAGTGAAGACATCATTCACGATATCCTCAACACGGTTGAAGTCCCATGATCCATTGTTCACCAAACAGCGTGTCGCCATGGATGCCAAGGAGCTTTTACGAAAAGTAAGAAAGATAGAAATCAAAACGAAGGGGTTGTCCAACCAACTCTTTTCAGGAGAATACCATAGTGTTTTCAAAGGACGCGGAATGGCCTTCTCGGAGGTCAGGGAGTACCAGGCCGGAGATGATATCCGTACCATAGACTGGAACGTTACCGCCAGATTGAATCACCCCTATGTTAAGGTGTTTGAAGAAGAACGTGAGCTGACCGTGATGCTGCTGGTCGATGTCAGCGCCTCCGAACGCTTCGGCACCAAAGTTCAGTTCAAAGAGGACCTCATCACTGAATTATGCGCTGTGCTTGCTTTCTCTGCCATTCAGAATAATGACAAAATAGGTGTGATCTTTTTCAGCGACCGCATCGAAAAATTCATCCCGCCGAAAAAAGGAAGGTCACATACACTTCGCATCATCCGCGAACTGATACAATTCACACCTGAAAGCAAGGGCACCAATATTTCGGAAGCACTTCGCTACTTCAACGGTGTAATCAAGAAGCGGTCCATCGCCTTCCTGATCTCCGATTTCATGGACTCGGGTTTTGAACGGCCATTACGCATCGCCAATAAAAAACACGACATGGTCGCCGTCCGTATCTTTGATATTCGCGAACAGGAGCTTCCGGATGTAGGCCTTGTGCGCTTCAGGGATCCGGAAACGGATAAAGTACAATGGGTGGACACGCATTCCAAAGAAGTCAGGAAACATTACTTCCAGCAGGGCAGACAACATGAGGCATTCTTAAAAGATGCATTTCTAAAATCGGGTGTTGACAATATGAAAATACGCACCGACGAATCCTATGTCCGCCCACTCATGAATTTCTTTAAA
>JAGQZQ010000028.1 GCA_020435415.1 Flavobacteriales bacterium | reverse complement strand
ATCTGCCATCAAACCAACCTCTCCCCTTATGGAGATACTGCATATACTTCTGATTATCTTAATTGCCACCAGGTTATTCGGCGAAATTGTTAAACGATTTCAGTTCCCGGTCATCCTGGGCGAGATCATTGCCGGTGTCGTATTAGGACTGATCATTCCCTTTTTCTCCCCACAACTCCCCTTTCTTTCAGATCTTGCCAATGATGAAGTATTCAGGGCCGTCACAGACCTCGGTGTTTTTTTCCTGATGCTTTATGCGGGCCTGGAGCTTCACCCGGACGATTTCCGAAAATCATCCGGAACAGCATTGTGGATTGCCATCGGTGGAATGGTTATCCCGCTGGCTTTTGGACTAATTACAGGTATATGGCTTTTCCCCGATAGCGAGAGTAAACCCGCCCTGGCCCTGTTTCTGGGCACGGTGCTTGCCATTACGGCCGTCCCGGTTGCTATCAGATTATTAATGGACCTCGGAAAACTTAACAGCAGGGCAGGTAAAACCATCGTTTCTGCGGCAGTGATCGATGATGTTATCAGTCTGCTACTGCTTGCCGTGCTCACTTCATTTATAGAAACCCAAACGATGCCGGGTATTTCCGATTTGCTTTGGATACTCGGAAAGATCGTATTGTTCTTTGGGTTGACCATTGCCGTGGGCATCTACGCACTTCCGGTTGTCAATGAACTGGTTTTTAAAAATGCACTGGTAGATGAGATTGAAATAGGTTTTCTGCTCATCGTTGCCATGGCCTTTGCCTGGCTTGCAGAATATCTGGGAATGCACTTTATCATGGGTGCATTTATTGCGGGGCTTTTCTTCATGCAACGCAATCTTGGTGAGGAAGTATTTAAAAAAGTAAAAGCTAAAATCGAAGGCATCACCGCCGGTTTTCTGGCACCTGTATTCTTTGCCTCCATCGGACTGAATATGGATCTCTCAGCCATTCCTCATATTCCCGGCGTTATCCTTTTGCTGATCGGTATAGCCATTGCAGGCAAGTTCATTGGAACAATGATACCGGCAAGATGGCTGGGATTTTCCCGTGAGGACATCCTCACGATCGGATTCAGTATGAACGCCAGGGGTGTCGTATCGATCATCATCGCAGATGTGGCCCTCAAGGCCGGGCTATTCAATCAATCCGGAGGAGATGTAATCATCGACAGTCTGTTCTCTGCCGTGGTCATCATGGCCATCACCACAACCATCATCACACCTATTGCCCTCCGCTTCATCCTCAAATAATTTAAGCGATATACACTGTTTTACGGTTTACAAAGGAACGTATGCCTTCCTCCCCCAACTCACGTCCATAACCTGACTTACCCACGCCACCAAATGGCAACCTGGGGTCGGACTTAACCAGTTCATTGACAAAAACCGCCCCCTGATCAATCAGATGGATCCGGGACCGGACCCTTTCGATATCCTGCGTACAGATGGTTATCCCCAGGCCATACTCACTCATGGCGGCTAAGCGGTATGCATCCTGCTCATCTTGTGCCATGACAAGGGGCGCGACCGGCCCAAACGTTTCTTCATCAAACACCGGCATTCCCGGTTGGACTTTATTCAACACGGTAGGTTTGTAGAAGGCACCGCGCCTTATCCCTCCGCATAAAACTTCCGCACCGGACTTCACCGATAGCATAACCTGATCCTCCAGTTTCTCTGCCAGATCCGTTCTTGCTAACGGTCCCATGTCCACGGAATCATCCAGGGGATCTCCGGTTTTGAGATTACTTACACTCCTAACCAGTTTTTCCTGAAACACCTCATATATCTCACGCACTACAATGATTCTTTTAGCTGCGATGCAACTCTGTCCGGCATTCTGCATGCGGGACCTCACCGCCAGATCTACAGCATGATCCAGATTGGCATCAGCAAGTACCACAAACGCATTACTTCCACCCAATTCCAGAACCGTTTTCTTAATATGACTTCCTGCTGTTGCTGCGACGGATGCACCCGCCTGTCCGCTTCCTGTTAATGTAACCCCCTGGATATACCGGTCTGCAATAATGCCAGGCACCTGATCTACATCAACGGTAAGAGATAGAAAAGCACCGTCAGGAAAACCAGCCACCGCAAATAAAGAGGCAATCTCTTTCGCACAGCCGAATACGTTTGGCGCATGCTTCAGAACCGCGGTGTTACCGGCCATCAAAGCGGGTATAGCAAACCGGAAAACCTGCCAGAATGGATAATTCCAGGGCATGATGGCGAAAACACCTCCAAGCGGATCGTAGCGAACATAACTTTCCGTCGCATCGGTTTGGATCTTTTGATCCTTTAGAAAACCTTCTGCATGTTCTGCGTAATAGTCACAAAGCCATGCACATTTTTCTATTTCGGCTTTGGATTCTTTCAGCGTCTTGCCCATCTCCAGTGTAATGGTCCTTGCCAATGTATCAAGCTGTGACCGGACTGTTTGTGCCAGCATTTCAACATACCCAATACGTTCAGCTATGCTCGTCAAACGCCAATCTTCAAAGGCTTTCCGGCCATGATGAAGTAATCTCGTTAGCTCTTCTTCTGTTTGTTTCGGGAATCCACCAAGAACTTCCCCATTATACGGATTGATGCTTTTAAAATGCATGGGCAGCGATATCTATTCCTTCAAAGATATGAATCGCTGATTCGGATGTGCTTAATCACAATCAGTAAAGTCAGATCTCAAAGCGTTCTCTCAGGCTGTTCATGAATTCTGATATCCTTTCGGAACCCTCTGCCCCGTATGCATCCACCACGGTACCTTTTAACCCCTTATTGGTTCGGAGTGCATAGACGATAGATGCATCGGAAGGGTTGGTCATTCCTTCAAAGCGATGGAACTCATGAAGCTCTGTTTGCGAAGGTGAGAAGGTTTGTCCGGCTCCACCGTCAAGCATCCCTTTGGAATTGACATGAAAATCTTCAACATATCCCCGTTCGGCAAGATCTTCCAATGCTTCTGCCAGGGTATCGTATTGGTTATTGTGCATTCAAAAAGGTTTATAAGGCTTGAAAAGGGTTACTCCACAAGTTTATCGCTGTGTCGTGATATCCTTAAACTCCTCATGATTCTTAATATATGATCTCACAAAAGAGCATGTAGGGATCACCTGATACTGGTTGTTCTTTGCATAGCTCAGCGCCGTATCAGCCAGCTGGGAGGCAATCCGCTGATGCCGGTGGTCCATGGGAACATAGGTTTCATAATACTCCAGCTTCCCCGATCCTTTCGTACGGTAATGAAGGTAAGCCACCTCATCATCAATGACAGCATGAAACTTGTGGCTCTGCCTGTCGTGTTTTACTTTAACATTCATAGCGTGCTGTTTTTGATTCGTGTTTGACTCAAATGTATAGAAGGAACGACAGAATCGTGAATACATTAATCAACACGTTAATTGACCTTTATCAATTGAAAAGTCATGGACAGAATGTACCTTATTGTAGATATGAATGACAAGCCCAAAAAACCCAATCACCCCAAAGAACCGCCTACCCGACCACAAACGAAACCGGGAGCAAACCCTCCCGAAAAACACCCTACCGGGATTCCACCTGAAGAACCGGGTCCGGCAACCATCCCTCCGGAACAAGTTCCCCGAAGAGATAAACCGGATTCCCCTGAAAAGAAACCAACGGCCTAATAACGGAACAGTGCATTCATGACGGTTTCCCGAACCGGCATTTCATCATCCTCCATGACATAAACCTGGCCACCGTTCTCAAAACTGTTAACTGCAGCCATATTAACCAACGATGCGTTACCGGGCTTTTTATATTCATCCAGGATAACCGTTCTGTTCTGCTGATCAAACAAGCCGAAAAGGTCATGGGATTCCCTTACAAAAAGTGTATCTACTCTCCCTTCCATCGCAGCAGGAATTATTTTATCGGGGCGAATAGAGGTACGCGCTGCAAATTGCAGCTCTTTAAACAACTTAATTTTATCATTTCGCATCCGGTTAATCAAAGCTCTCCTTAGCCTGGATGCCTGAACAAAAAGCTTGTTTATACCCACAGTTGCCGGATTACCTTCAATAAACTCGGGATGCACGTGCGCATACCTTGTCAACCTCCTGAAATGGGTAAAATGGTATCCCTGGCATGCCAGAACAAGCGGATAAGTTTCATGACCGATTAACCTCATCACATCTGCATCCACATTCTTGAAGAATTTCACCAGCTCCTTATCATTGTCTTCATGCTGACCGTGAAACATCGCCCTCCCTCCCTGTTCCTGACCACTCCGGAATTGGAGCATTTTCTGAGCGGACCTTCCATTCTCTCCCATCAATACCGGCACATTTCGTTTTACCAGGCGTTCCGTCAGACCATATGAGCTTCCTTCGTACAAAATCATTTCATGCCGGGTCAGGGTCATTACAAAAAACTTTATGTCTTCAGCAAACAACGGGAGAAGGGGTTGCAGGTAGAAATGATCTCCAAAATACACCCTGGCACTTGCGGATATGGGCAGGGAAAAACAAACAAAACCATTACCAGACAGGAACATGGCGAGGGCCTGATGATGTGTTCTCCAGAAACCTGTGTTGTTCAGCAGAAGTTCAACGGGCCTCAGGTAGTTCTTCACGTAATTCTTTCCGCCCTTGTATCGTTCCAACTCAGCATGCAACTCTTTCAGATCATTCTTTAACAGGAGCGGTCGCTTGTCCTCATTCGCCATTCGCCCTTCTTCTACGGCGGGCAGATATATGGAAATGCAGTGAATATCGTGTGTTGCCGCCAGTTGCCCGAACCGCTTTCTTGATAACGAAGAATATATGGAAGGATCCATCATGAGTTCTTCCATTTCATAACATACTTTCGACAATAACAGAAATCATACATGTTTGAGGCAGCTGATTATACTCCTTTATATCATATTAACGGAGCATATACAAAGCTGGCAAAACGAAGTGCAGTACACGATGACGCCACTCATCAGCGGAATTGATATACGTCAACGGCCTGGAAGTTGGCCTTGGGCGGCTAAATAGTGCGAAGACCAATATTGGGAGAAGATGTTACCAGGACTTTTCCAGTGACATTAACTTTTCTTTATCCACCAGGATAATTCTGGGACCTTCGGTATGTATAATGTTATCCTCCTTCATTTCAGATAAGACCCTGACCAATGTTTCCTTTGACGTTCCCACCATTCTGGCCAGGTTAGTCCTGGATATCCTGATTTCTTCACCGCCTTCATTGTCAAGCAGTGCCATGATCTTATGAGCTGTTCTTTTTCTTACGGAGCTATAAGCCATTTCAATCAACTCCTGTTCCTTCTCGGATAGATTTTTGGACAACATTTTTATGAAGCGATCGGATACTTCGTGGTTTTTGTGGATCAGCGCAAGGAAATCATTTTTCGGAATTTTGAACAGGGTACAGTTTTCCAGTACTTCTGCAAATTCCTGATATGTCCGATCCTCCAGAAGTGGCTTGTACCCTATAAAATCACCCTTACCGTAAATTCCGGTAATGAACTCTTTTCCGTCCTCATTCAACTTATAACATTTGATCTGGCCTTCTTCCACAAAATACAGGAATCGGGCGTGTTCACCCTCCATGAAGAGGGTTTCCCGGCTTCTGTATTTTTGTTTATCATAATTCTCTGCTATTTCCTCTTGCGACAAAATCCTTCCGGCTTCATTCAGAAATGCGTCCACATCCGAGCCATTATGAGCAAATTGCTTCTTAAGCGCATCATGCTTTTTCAGACGGCTTTCAACCGCATTCAACAGCTCAATATCCTGGAATGGCTTGGTAATAAAGTCGTCTGCACCCATGTTCATACCACGCCTGACATCAGATTTCTCCGTCCTTGCAGTTAGAAAAACAAAAGGGATTGAGGCCGTTTCCTGCTCTTTTCCTAACAGATGCAAAACACTGTATCCATCCAGCTCCGGCATCATAACATCACAAATGATCAGATCCGGTCCACAGGATTTGGCTTTTTCCACTCCTTCCTTACCATCGGCAGCTACTTCCACCTCATAATTGGACAATTGAAGGAGTTCCGCCATGTTTTCGCGGATGATTCTGTCATCATCAATTAGCAGTATCTTTTTCATATCATGTATGGATTTGGTCAGCTTCTACCGGTGAATTAACCGGAGTATCAGAGATTGGTTTGGCAGGAAATGTTACACAAAAAGTGGTGCCCAGATTTTGCTGGCTTTGAAAAGTGATCTTACCGTTCATAATATCGGTATATCGTCTTACAATGCTCAAGCCCAAACCTGTTCCCTGGTAGTTTAATGCGTTTGCAGCCCGAAAGAATCTCCGGAAGACATTTTTATGTTCCGAGCCTGGAATGCCAATTCCTTCATCCTGAACTTCAAGCCGCACCTCATCATCACTAACCCTAGACACAAGCCGAACAACAGCACCTTCGGGAGAGTATTTAATCGCATTGGAAATAAGGTTGTTTACGATATTTTTCAGAATATGGCTGTCGAGACAAACCTCACCTTTGTCACCAAAATGTGTGTATTCAATTTCCTGGCCATCCTTACAAAGCAGCTTCAACTCTTCACAGGTCTCTTCAAGAAAGTTGGAAATATCAAATACTTCATACTTACATGTGACCTTATCCTCCTCCAGCTTACCAAGGGATAGAAAATCGTTGATAATAAGTGTAAGGTTGGTAACCGACTCTTCGATCTTATGCAGATGCCCCTCCACCTTCTCGCGGTGCCTGAACGACTCCCATTCTTCAGGTTCGGTTTCCAGGTATCTTTTGATGAGTTGCAGGGAGGACAATATCCCTGCAAGTGGCGTGCGAAATTCGTGGGATGCCGTGGATACGAAGCGGCTTTTCATGTCACTTAACTCCCGTTCTTTGTACAGCTGCTCCGCAACCTTTTCCTTTCCTTTTTTCTGTCTTACCAGTTCCATTTCCAGGTTCTCCCAGGTGGTGTTATCCAGGACATGACCAATGATAACCGAATCCCCATCCGGCACGAACATTGGTTCGAGTATCAGTCCCAGAAGCTTTTCATCTCTTCCTATTACCTGAAAATGACTCGTGTGAGATGAGATATGGTCTGAGTTGTTTTTAAAGTTATGCAAATACGCATCGAAAGCCTCCATGCTATCCTTTATCAGACTATCCTTCATACTCCTTTTCCGCCATTCATCCTTGCCAAAACCAAGCATCTCTGCGGCTGTATGACTCACACCTTGTATATCTCCGTTGTCTTTAAGAACAAGCATGCCTTGAACGGGAAGACCGGACAATGTTTGATTATGGTCTTGTGGATTGATCATATTCCGGGTACTCATTCAAAGTTATGAAAAACACCCCTGCCTATTTGTTAACGGAAGTTAAAGTAAGAAGGTGCTAACCGGATGGTCAATAGCCATATCGGGATGGCCTACATCTATCTGACGAGTGTTACAGAACCTACCCGTTGCTTGACACGCTGAAACGCATCCACGTAATCAATCCTGTAAACGTAGACATCCTCCGGCATGGGCCGACCGTTTCTCCCCATGCCATTCCAGCCATTTTCTGTGTTATGGGTAATAAAGATCTGATTTCCCCAGCGGTCGAATATCAACAGGCGATATTCTTTGATGTAGGTGGAATAAACTTTGAATACATCATTCATTCCATCCCCGTTTGGCGAGAATACGTTCGGCACATAAAAACTTACCACGGGCTCAACATAAACCTTATCTAGCAAGGTATCCCTGCAGGCATGGTCATCCTCCACGATAAGGGTAACATCAAACCAACCGGTATCCTGATAGGTATGATGGGTATGTTGCACTGAATCCCGGTGTCCATCACCAAAATCCCAGCTCCAGAATTTCGCATCCAGCGACTTATCAGTAAACTTGAACTCAGGATTTATGATATCCTGCAAATAGGTATCCACCGAATACAATGCCGTTGGAATCGGGAATACGGTGAGCATGGCGTTGTGTTGAATAGAGTCCATACACCCCTGCCTTGTGATGAGCTTCAAGCCGATGGTATAAGTTCCTGCCGTAGTATAGACATGGTACGGCGTGGGTGTTGTGTCTCTTTCACCATCGCCAAAATCCCATATAAATGTATCACCGGGGTCGGTTGTATGACCGGGTGCAAAGATCATATTGGTAGGCACACAGCCTTCTTCAGACAATACCGTAAAATTCGGATCGGGATCGGGGTATACATGCACTTCCTTAGTGACCTTACCCATACAACCATGTTCCGTCGTAATATTCAGGGTGACCCCATAACTCCCAGGATGTGCGTATGTATGAGTGGGATTGATCAATGTGGAATGAAAGCCATCACCAAAATCCCAGTCCCAACCCAGAATTGCCGCCTTGCCTATGGTAAAGGAACTGTCGGCAAACGTATTCGCAAAACTTTGGCACTGGTTGGTAAAACTGAACTCTGCTACGGCCGTTGGAAATATCTGCACCAGCGAACTAGCTGTATCAGCACAGGTAAGTCCCTTATTGACAATCAGGGTAACCGGATATATGCCCGGTCCGGGGAAGGTGAAAATAGGAATATCCTTATTGGAAGTATCTGCCAACGTTCCCGGGACACCAAAGTCCCACGAATAGGTAAACACTCCCTTACTTGTATTGTTAAACACAACGGTTGAATCACCGCATTGGGTGATGGCTGGAGGAACGGACACTGAGGTAATGGGTTCACATTGCATTACGTTGAACTGAAAATCGCGCTTGTTAATACCTATCAATGCACCATTCCGATACTCTTTCACACATATACCCACTACATACTGTCCAATCCGGTTTGGTGTTCCTGTCAAAAAGCCGGTTACCGGATCGATATTCAATGGAATTCCTCCCAAAGGATCATTCTGATTGTATGGGTTCACGTACACCACATTCGTGTAAGGCGGTGATGCAATTGGATTGGTGCCTGTAGGATCATTGGTTGAAGCACCTTTATAAGGCACGCATAGTTCGTAAACAAGGGAATCCCCATCCGGGTCAGTTGCAGAATGATCAAACATCAGCTTTTCATCCTTACAAATAAATATGGGGGGATAACCACTGAATCGGGGTGCTGCATTGCAAGGCACATTGGCTTCATCCGGAATGGCAATGTAATATGTAGTTCCCGTACCACCCGGATCAACGATATTGTTGATTGTATGATTTCTACAGCAACGCTGATAAGCAAGCTGGTAACCACCTGGGATGGGTGGAAGATTGACAATGATTTCATACCGGGCCTCTTCAACGCAAACATTTGCAGGAGGATCAATACAAGGGTTATTATTATTCGGGTCCAGGTTGCGAACCGAACTTAAATCAAGGGGAGCACTAATGGTTTGCACCAGGTTATTATTGGCATCAAATACATTGATAAGTGCAGGATCGTCAAAAAATGGAACACCATTGTAACAGTCCCTATAGGCATTCATGACGATGCGATAGTCACCATTACCAAGACACTCATAGTAAAGTTCTCCTCCTATGATGTGGGTTGCACGAACATCCCAGGACACCAATAACATCACACTCAGGACCAACGCCCTGAAGGTGCTGGCATGAAGCCATTGGAACCTTATTCGAAGTGCTTTTAACATTTTTAACTACCAGGTGCAGGAGGGGACGAGACAAATTTACGAAAATGCACGGCTAACACCTAAATATACGGCCTTATTAACAGAAGCGTAAACATAAAAGGTGATCAATGCACATTATTTCTGTTCAGCGCTTCCTGATACCGACGTGCATTTTGCTGGTGTTGCTGAAAAGTCGTTGCAAACTTATGATATCCTGTCAGGTCATCACTGGCGCAGAAGTAAATGTAATCATGCTTCTCATAGTGTAAAACACTTTCAATGGATGACGATGAAGGCAAGCAAATAGGTCCGGGAGGTAATCCGGCATACCGATATGTATTATACGGAGACTCGGCAAGCATATGTTTTTTGGTGACCCTTCTGATGCTAAAGTCCCCAACAGAGAATATGAGGGTGGGATCTGCCTGCAACCGCATTCCAATGCGCAGCCGGTTCATGTAAACCCCTGCAACAGTTGGCCTTTCATCCGTTCTCCAAGCCTCCATTTCTACAATGGAAGCAAGCGTTGTCACTTCTTTTACAGACAAACCAATAGCAGATGCTCTGGCAACGCGCTCATCGGTCCAGTACTTTTTATAGTGGTGGATCATTACCGCACGGAATTTTTCCGGATTGGTATTCCAGAAGAAATCGTAGGTATTGGGCAGACACATGTAAAAGGTCCACTTCCACCCGATACCATGTTCCGCCAATCCATCATCGCTCTTAAGCATTCTCAAAAACTCCACAGAATCCGGTTCAAGTTCACGGCCAAGGATTCCCGCCAATTCCTCGGGAACATGGATATGATCAAATCGTACCCTGACAGCTTCCTGATCCCCACTTCTCAACATATTCACGATTGCTTCATTGGACATTCCCCGACGGATCTTATACCTACCAGGCTTCACCCTGGAAGGATACTTCTTCACATCCGCTACCCATTCAAATGCTTTGACATTGCTAATAACACCGGCCTTTGTCAAAGCTTCACGAACGTCATCAAAATCCGAACCGGTTGGGATATATATGACCCGAACATCCTTACCCTCAACCCAGGCATTGGGTTTGTACAAGTACTGAAAATACTGATATCCTTTCCAACCAAGCAGCGCAAATGCGATCAGTGTGATCCATCCAGCCAGGCGGCGGCGTTTTCGCATTTTTGATGCCATTATTCGGGTCTTAGATTATTAAGGCTTTCCATAACGGCCAGGGCTTGCTCATGTTCGGGATTCCTTTTTAATATATCACGCAGCACTTTTTTGGCCTGTTCAAAGTCCTTGTTATAAATATGCAAACCAACCATATTCATCCAGAGTGTTTCATCATCCGGATCCAGTGACAACCCCAGCTTGTAATAACGGAGTGCTATATCCGGATCGTCTCTTTTGGCGAGGTTCAGATAACCGAGATTTGCATAAGATGAAGTGAACCCGGGGTCCTCTGCTACCAGGTCTGCAAATATCCTGAATGCGCCAACAGCATCTCCGGTGACTAGTGTTGCCACACCCAATTTATTACGAAATTCCATAATGAATGGCGCCAATTCCACTGCACGTTTAAAAAAGACCCGTGATTGATTAAGATCTTCCAGAACACCTGCATCACCGGAACCGAGATTATAGCTCTCTCCTATCCTGTATGCTGTCCAGGCATCCTCATTGTCCCATGATTTTTGTGTCAGCCATTGCTGCAACACCACAGGCCCGGCACTGGCGACCAGGTTCTTAACCACCTTATATTCCCCTTTAAGGTACCACAGTTTTACCCTTGTATTAAAATCACCTTTTGTAACAGGGCCATCAAGTAATGCCTCAGCGCTATCCAGAAAAATCCTTTGGGGGTTGAATTTCTCATAGTGATTTAAGAAACCCTTTGCCCGGGTCAGCCGATCCGGATTGGGGTTATTCACTGCAACCAATCCGGTAAACCTACCTTTTTCCCTTCTCTCCCCTTCGGTCTTTTGTTCATGTACAGCTATTCTGTGATCCGTAATAGATACGTGCGGTATATCAATAGACCCGGACCGGGGCATGTGACACGAAACACAATCCGTACCACCCACCCTGGCAGTATGTTCTTCCGATCCCGGATGACATGAAGCGCAGGTTTGATTGAACACCTCCCTACCGGTAACCTTCACCGACACATGCGGATTGTGACAGGTAACACAGGTCAGGTTCTTATAGGCCTGACCCTCCCCAGTCTTCCCGGTGTGACTTCCCGTTGTAGACAGGTAACATTTACTTTGCCTCAAACGATCTGCGTGCGAAGCCATAATAAAATCGTTATCATCTCCCTCATACCTGGCAACAAACACACTCATCACGTCAGACAATTTCATTCCCGGCCTGAAATCAAAAAACGACTTTCCTTCCGCAAGGACTGCATTTCCCTGCAGATGACAACGCTGACAAACATCAAACTGAAGATCTGCCGGCAGTTTTGCGGGATTGACAATAGAATAGTCAATGTCTTTATCAATATCCACGATCACGCCGGATTGCTTCAACCTGACATGAGCCTGGCCCGGGCCATGACATCTTTCGCAATCGATACCGTTTCTCACTACCTTATATTTATTCTCTGATCCTTCCACCATGACGGGATAGCCGTTGTGACAGGTCATACATTCCAAACCGATCTTGCGACTGAAGCGACTGTTGTTGCCATTTTCGAAGCCCGGCGGAAGATCCCATTTTTGTTGCTGGGTATAAAACGTCATTGGCATCTGGGTCACATATCCGCCATGATTCATCATATGAGAATTGGTATGCTGTCCTGAACCGATTACATAAGACACATATTCTTTGCGCTGATATACCGTATCGCCCTTCTCAAGTCTGAACTCTTTGAAAAACAATGAATCATTTTCCCAGAAAGCATGATAACTTAGATTTCGCACCCCATCATGAATGGCAGCATGCCGGTAATCTCCAGCGCTCTTCTCCTTTGTAGCCAATCCAAAAGACTGCCCCATACCGGTTTGAATGAATGTTTGGTATATCTGTTCATGACACTTCCTGCAGGTTTCCATGCCCACATAACCAACGGAGTCTGCAAGATTGAGGTAACCAGACCGGTTGTCATTTGTTGCAATTTCCTGATGCCGTGATTCACTTCCACAGCGATACATGGTCAGTGCAAGCAACAACAACCCGAACCAAACCAATCCCTGTTTCCTTGTCTTCATAGTTCAAGGCATTGGTAAAACCACCTGTCGTCATACCCCCCGGAATCCTGTACCCATTGCCGGTGCTCTCCTGTCTTCACAAACCCGTTCTTTTCAAACAGCCGGATACTGGCCTTATTGGACGGCGATATCAGGCACCAAAGCTGCAACAAACCAAGCTCTGAAGATGCAAAAGGAAGAAACAGGCGCAGTGCTTCACTGGCAAAACCCTTAGCCCTGCTTTCCTGTTCTCCAATGAGGATTCCGATACCCGCCCTGCCATGGCGCCGGCTATACTCAAACAGGTCCAGGGTGCCCAGCACGTTTCCGTTGGCAATGTCGCATATCATCCATCGCTGCTGACCTGCATCAGACAAGGACAACGTTTCGTATGCTTTTAAAAAATCGACCAGAGCATCGCGGGATATGGGTTCGGCAGATTCACCCGCACGCATTATTTCGGGGTCATTCTCCCACCGGTGTAAAACATCGACATCCGCCGGTTCCGGCAATCTGATCTTTATGCGTGACCCTTCCAGCATCGGACGGTCAGACCGTTATTAAACCGTTGGCTTTGTGAATACTTTCATATATATCCGCCACAACATAACGCTTCATAGAGAATGAGCCATTGCGAATATCATCATCCAGAAAATAGTGATATACTCCTCCTACCGCTCCTCTACGCTGCAATTCCGGCAGCAAATCAAAGATCAGGTGAATATTTTGTATCCCGGTACCATACACCTCATCACAGAAATCACGAACAGGTGTGAGACACGTGGCAATACCCGCGTCAACTTTGGGATAGGCCAACGTGATCTCCCGAATTCGGTCAGAAAGGTCAGCAGGTGTAAACAACGGAGGCATATTCAACTGGATGAACAGGGATTCTATTCTCCTTGACTTGATAAAGCGGATCATCTGAGACATGTGACCATCGATGATCGCACCTTTGACACCGAGTGAGAATATCTTACCTGATATAGAGAGGTAGATATGGGGTGGCGCCTGACGTGCATGTAGCAGCATCAGGTAGATGTTGTTGTTCAACACCTCCTCGGATACCGGAAGCACATTGTTAAGAATAAAGGAGTTTATCATAGATCAAGAGGCCATGTTCCTGTAAATACGTGACGGGCCTGGCCTTCCAGCCAAAGATTACTGAATGTGTCTCCATTTTTTGCAAAATGTACGGTAACATTTCCACCCTGGACAGCTACAGGAACACTACCGGCATCCATTCCGCGGATAGATGCATAACAAAGGACGGATGCTGTAACACCGGTTCCACAGCAGAGGGTCTCATCCTCGACCCCACGCTCATATGTTCTGACACGGATGCCTTCTCCCTCTTCATGAACAAAATTCACGTTGGTCCCGGATTTCCTGAAGGGCTCACTATAGCGGATCTTTCTTCCTTCCTCCACCACATCCATGTCACCAAGATTATTCCTCATGGAGACATAATGAGGAGAGCCGGTATCCAGAAAGAAATCATCTGCTATGGTTTGCAGTCCTGCCACCTCATTCATTGAAAGCTTCACATGAAAAACACCTGTCTTTCCTTGAACGGGTTGAACGAATGCTTCGTGATCGCCATCATATGCTTTGAATGTACAATGTTCCTGGGCAACTCCCTTCATATATGCAAACGCGGAAATACATCTTCCACCATTGCCACACATACTCCCCAAATGGCCATCGGAGTTGAAATAAACCATTTCAAAATCCTTTTCTTCGTACGACTGCAGAAGGATCAATCCATCCGCTCCGATCCCGAAGCGCCGGTGACATAAACGGGCCACTGTGTCCGGATCCGGATTAAACGAAAGGTCCCGGTTATCGATTATCACGAAATCGTTTCCGGTTCCCTCAAACTTATCAAATACAACCATCACTGCTATCCGTATTAAGTGTTGCAAAGGTACATAATATGCAACGCTTATGCACAGGTTTGGGATGAAGCTCTTTGCACGGGGGAGGTTAACATCTTTTAACACCGATTTACCCGCGATTAACAACTCCATACCTTCTCTTGCGTTATTTTTGTAACATGTTAATGAAAAGCACAACCAACAAAAAAGGTGATATTATGAAACGGTTTGCAATGTTCTTCTTAACAGCCATGACAGGAGGTTTCATGGCCATGGGTATCTACCATTATTTTGGTCCGGAAAGACAAACGGCCATTACCGTTCTAAATCGGGATAATGCCTATCTCGCCGGCAACAAAGCCAGGGAGGCGGATGCACTGCCTGATCTGACTTATGCTGCGGAAAAAAGTGTTCAGGGGGTTGTAAACATTCAGACGGTACAGCAGAATTACCAGGCCCAGCAGTACGACCCATTCAGGGACCTGTTCTTTGACCGCCCTTACCAAAGAGAACCTTCTCGGGTTATGGGACAAGGTTCCGGGGTCATTGTTTCAGATGACGGTTACATTGTAACGAATAACCACGTGGTAAACGGAGCGGATGAGATCCTGGTAACACTTAACGACAAACGTAGTTTCCCGGCGGAGGTAATCGGGGTTGACCCGACAACCGACCTGGCACTCATCAAAATTGATGAACACAATCTCACCATGATCCAATATGGCAACTCAGACCTGATCCGAACAGGAGAATGGGTCCTTGCCGTTGGCAACCCCTTCAATTTAAATTCAACTGTAACCGCAGGTATCATCAGTGCAAAAGGCAGGAACATCAACATTCTGAATGAAGAATTTGCCATAGAATCATTTATACAAACGGATGCTGCAGTGAATCCGGGAAATAGCGGCGGCGCATTGGTGGATCGATTCGGAAACCTTATCGGCATTAATACAGCCATCAAATCCAATACAGGTTCTTATGCGGGTTATTCCTTTGCCGTACCTGTAAATATCGTAAAGAAAGTCATTGACGATCTCTTGAAATTTGGCACAGCACAACGGGCATTCATCGGCGTGAGTATTCAGGATATGAATGCAGCATTGGCCGAGGAACTGGGCGAGAAAGAAATCTCGGGCATATATGTGGCTGCCGTTCTTGAGGGTGGAGCAGCAAAAGACGCGGGCATCGAAGAGGGTGATATTATTACCAAGGTGGGAGATATAACGGTCGGCAACGTGCCGGAATTACAAGAACAAATCGGCCGATTGAGACCGGGTGACAAAATTGATGTTACCGTTAGGCGCGATGGCAGATCAAAAAGTATTCGTATGATTTTAAAAAACAAGGAAGGAAACACCAATGTGATCAGGAAACCTTCCTCTGAAAGTGTAACGGTGATGGGTGCCGTACTGGAACCCGTTGATGCCAAAGCAAAGCATGAACTAAAAATAAACAACGGCTTACTCATCAAGGAGTTAAAGGGCGGGAAATTCCGTAGCGCCGGCATTCGCGAAGGCTTCATCATTACCAAAATTGATCATAAGGATATCAATAGCACGGGTGAGCTCCAAAAGATTCTGGCCAGCAAAAAAGCGCAGGAAGGTGTGCTCATTGAAGGCATTTACCCCAATGGCCTGAGGGCCTATTATGGTTTCGGTATTTAATCGGAACAACTTTTAAGGTAGCAAAGGTGTGGATTCCCCTCCACACCTTTGTTGTTTATAACCATCAACGTCAACTCCCGCAACTCCTATGGAAAACCTGTTCATAAAAAGGAGTTACCCTTTTTGAATTTAATCTCTAATATCCCTACCTTTGCGCCTTCAAAATTACGCGTGTTCTTTATATCATAGCACGAAGTTTAATCGATTGCTTAAGTACTTAGAAGAATGAGACAACTTAAGATCACCAAGTCCATTACCAACCGTGAAAGTCAATCCCTTGATAAATATCTCCAGGAAATAGGCCGCGAAGAATTACTCACCGCCGATGAGGAAGTTACACTGGCAAAACGTATTAAAGATGGCGACCCGCTCGCTCTTGAAAAACTGACCAAAGCCAATCTCAGGTTTGTTGTTTCTGTAGCCAAACAATATCAGAATCAAGGACTCAGCTTGCCAGACCTTATCAACGAGGGAAATCTCGGATTGATCAAGGCTGCTCAACGTTTTGATGAAACCCGTGGTTTCAAGTTCATTTCCTATGCCGTATGGTGGATTCGCCAATCCATCCTGCAGGCACTGGCTGAACAATCCCGGATTGTTCGTCTGCCCTTGAACCAGGTGGGCTCATTGAATAAAATCAATAAAGCCTTTTCAAAACTGGAGCAGGAGTACGAACGTGAGCCATCACCGGATGAAATGGCTGAACTCCTTGAAGTTCCGGAAGATAAAGTTGCCGACACCATACGGGTATCCGGCAGACACGTATCCGTGGATGCACCTTTCGTAGACGGTGAAGACAACAGCCTGCTTGACGTCCTGATCAACAAGGACTCCCCCACCGCAGATAATACTTTGATGTCAGAGTCTCTTCAAAGGGAGATCGAAAGATCCTTATCTACCCTTACAGAAAGGGAAAGAGATGTGATCCGCCTGTTCTTCGGCATTGGAATGAATCACGGACTGACCCTTGAAGAGATCGGTGCCAAATTTGATCTCACACGCGAAAGAGTAAGGCAGATCAAGGAGAAAGCCATACGCAGATTAAGACACACCTCACGGAGCAAATTGCTCAAAGCATACCTCGGATAAATACAGTATATGTCACCAGAAACCCAACACCAACCGGCTATGAATGTCTCGGACAACGGATTTGACGGCAAATTAAAAGCATACATTTCAGAAGAGAAGGCAGCCATTGAACTGATCCATGCCATCGGCAGTCTCTGGTTTGACAAGTCTGTGGAACTGATCATCTTCCGAAACCAATTGGTAGACCGGAGTGTGAGCGAGATCATGAACCTGCACCAGTATGCCAAGGAGATCGTGAAACAGCCCATTCAGGTCGTTGACACCCTTAACCTCGCCCTTGAAATGTTGAAGATGGATCTGGCACCCGCCAAGATCGACATCGGTAAACTGGGCGCGGAATGGGTCAAGGAAAAGGATACCACTACCCTGCAGGAATTCCTTTCTAATAAACTTGGACCGTTCACCAGTCAACATAAGAAACCCTTCAAGCCGAAGGATGTGATTTTGTTTGGCTTTGGGCGGATAGGCAGACTTTTAGCCAGAGAACTTATCACCCAGGCCGGTCGCGGCGAACAACTCCGTTTAAGGGCCATTGTTACACGTTCCAATTCCGATGCGGATATTGTGAAACGGGCCTCCCTCTTCCGGGTGGATTCCGTTCATGGTCCATTCCCGGGAACTGTTCATGAAGACCTCGAAAATAAAGCCCTGGTAGTTAACGGACACAATGTTCTGATGCTCGCCACCAATGACCCTGCAACCATAGACTACGAGTCATTCGGGATCACGGATGCGCTGTTGATAGACAACACCGGTGCCTGGAGGGAACGTGAAGGACTTGAGCAACACCTCAAGGCCAAGGGTGTTGATAAGGTTTTGTTGACGGCCCCCGGCAAAGGCGATATCCCCAACATTGTACACGGTGTAAATCAAAAGGAGTTCAAGCTTAACGAAGAGCGCGTATACTCAGCCGCATCTTGCACTACAAACGCCATAGTTCCGGTACTTAAAGTGATCAATGATGCATTGGGCATCAAGTCCGGTCACATAGAAACTATTCACTCCTACACCAATGACCAGAACCTGTTAGACAATTACCACAAGAAATATCGCAGGGGAAGATCAGCACCTTTAAACCTCGTAATTACCGAAACCGGCGCAGCCAAAGCGGTGGCCAAAGTCTTACCCGGCTTAAAAGGGGTATTGACGGCAAACGCTGTGCGTGTACCAACACCGGATGTTTCGCTGGCCATCCTTAGCCTGAAGGTTGGCAAGAAGGTCACGATAGATCAGGTGAACGAGATCATGAAAGAAGCAGCCCTGAAGGGGGAACTGGTCGAACAGATTCAATATTCTTTTTCCAATGAATTGGTTTCTTCCGATCTCGTCGGAAATCCGTGCGCCGTTGTTTATGACAGTCCGGCCACCATTATAGGGGAATCAGGCGAAGACATTGTGCTGTACGCCTGGTATGACAACGAATACGGATACACCAGACAAGTGATCAGATTGTCCAAACATCTCTCTGAAGTAAGACGTCTTACTTATTATTAACATCCATCGCATTTCTTATACTTAAGTTGTAATTTTAACGACCTGCTGGCACTAGCAGGTCGTTTTGCATAGTATATACCTAAATTCTGAGAAATGATCCTATCTACTACCGAAACCGTTGCCGGGAAGAATATCAAACAGGTTATGGGTGTAGCCCGCGGCAGCACCGTGCGTGCACGTAACATCGGAAGAGACATTTTTGCAGGGCTTAAAAATATTGTGGGTGGTGAAATTGAAGAATACACCAAGTTACAGGCCCAGTCCAGAGAGCAAGCACTGCAACGTATGATTCAGGATGCAGAGAAAATGGGAGCCCATGGTATTGTCAACATCAGGTTCTCCACTTCTGTGATCATGCAGGGGGCCTCAGAGATCCTCGCTTACGGAACAGCGGTTACTTTCGAATAGCCTGATGAGCTGGCTCGGTTATATCCCGTTTATTGAACTAGGCTTTGGAGTTGTTTGCCTGATCCTCATCGTTTTTCTGATCTTTCGAAGGTTGGACATCAAGTCACGGGAGGATTTTGAAAAACGTGACAACTGATCAGGACAGGGAATGAAGAAAGGCCATCGTATCCACCCCATCTGCATAATCCCATAGTGCCGGATGTTGGGCACGTCCGAAAGGAACACTTCCTTCAAATATATCTGCTTCGGAGACGATGCACTGAAGTTGTTCCGCCTGATTTAACACCAACTCTTCCAGATCTGAAACGTTCCGGTAGTATTCAAAATGAATCACCGAAACAGGAGAGGCAATGGATGGATTCTCGGTCAACATAACCACACCATTGTCAAAATGGACCTGCTTATTCAGTAGTAACAAAGCCTTGTTATAATCATAGTTGTTTCTATACTTGTCATGTTGTGTCATGGAATCAAACTCCGACAACGCGTGCAACAATGGATCAAACAGGTAGCCTTCCGGAACATAAAGCTTACTTACACTGCGACAGCCCATTCCGAAATACGCCATACAATCGGCTGCAAGCTTTGACAAACCCTCCCTGGATTCATCACCATTTAATACAGCCACAGCGTTTCTGTTCTTTCTTATGATGTGAGGAACTTTACCAAAATATTGTTTGAAATACCGTGCACTGTTATTGCTTCCAGTGGCAATCACCGCTTCGTACCCTTTGAGCAATGCGTTTGCTGCAGACACCTGCTCACCTATCCCGGCATTGTGCTCTTCAAGCCTATTTATCAGGAACGGCAGAAGCACTGCATCGTCGGATGCGTATTTCACCTGAGCAACATGTCCTGCCATGAGCACACACATCAAATCATGAAACCCAACCATTGGGACATTCCCTGGCAATACCAATCCGACATTTTTCGAACTGATTCCGGCATCTTTCTCCTTATACCTGGAAATCCAGATATCCAGGTCCTGTTTATTCAACATCTCCCCCAAAGCCATGGCAGCATTCAGGGAATGTTGCGGTGTGAACCATCGGTTCCGAACTTCTGCGCTTGCAACAGCCTCCATAAATGAATGATAAAACTGACCCTCGCCCGACGACAGTGACCTGAGATCATCTCCCAGGGCGGCCATTGCAGAAACCCTTTGATTTATTGTGCTTTCCATTCCGCAAAGGTAACAGTATCCCGGAACACCAAAAGGTTAACCCACCTCCTCCTTTAACGAATTAATTATTAATTTTACCCCGAAACTAAACAAAGGACGATCTCATGGCCATAATGATTACAGACGAATGCATCAACTGCGGCGCTTGCGAGCCGGAGTGCCCCAATAATGCTATTTATGAAGGCGGAGCTGAATGGCGTTTTTCTGACGGAACCTCGGTTAAAGGATCCATCACTACCATGAGCGGGGCCTCTGTAGATGCCGAAACCGCTCAGCAACCGGTAGCCAACGATTACTATTATATCGTCACGGATAAATGTACCGAGTGTAAAGGTTTTCATGACGAACCACAATGTGCTGCTGTTTGCCCGGTAGATTGTTGCGTGGATGACCCAGACCATCGGGAATCTGAAGAACAACTTTTAGAAAAGAAAGCCAAGCTTCATTTATAGCATCAACCATATGCTTATCTTTAAGCACCGCTGACCATAATCGTCATGCGGTGCTTTTTTATAATCTGGAAGCGCAATAACCGTTAGTAGTTTATGAAGGTGATGTTACGCTCTTTCCCCTATGTACTGGCATGCCTGTGTCTTTTCCTGATGCAGGATGCTTCCGGTCGACAAAAACTAACTTCCGAAGAAAAGGCAGCATTTGCAGCCAGAGAAGATTCTCTCCGGGTACTGGCCTATCACATTCTTTACGGAAAAAAGGATCCGGAACGATCGGAAGCTTGTCTGCAATTCAGCACCCTGCTTCAAACCACACTCGAAAGGGATAAATCATTTCTTTACCCCTTCGATTCGTTATCATCCATTGCACGTTTGACAGCACCGGATCGCACATTTCGGATTTTTAACTGGAACATGCCGTTGGACGATGGAACTTTCAGGTACTTCGGGATGGTTCAGACTTACGATAAAAAGAAAAAATCTTCCATGCTATTTTCTTTAACCGACGGGTCTGCGGAAATATCAGATCCGGAGAGCAAGTTACTGGGAGCGGATAACTGGTACGGAGCCTTATACTATTCCATCATTCCCGAACAGAAAAAAAGGAGCACTTATTATACCCTGATCGGATGGGACGGCAATAATCCTCAGACCACCAAGAAGGTAATTGATGTCATTTACTTTGATAAAGGAAAGCTTCGCTTTGGCGCACCTATCTTCATGATTCCCAAGGCACGACCCTACCGGCTTATTTATGAATACTCCTCACAGGCGATTATGTCCATCCGGTATTACCCGGAGCCGCATCGGATCATCATGGACCACCTTGCCCCTTCGAAACCTCAACTTGAAGGTCAGTTCATTTACTATGGTCCCGACCTCACCTATGACGCCCTGGAACTGAAGGAAGGCAAGTGGATCTACATCCCTAACGTGAACATTACCAACCCTTCCAACAACACCATCTCCGAGCAGGCCCCCAGCCAGGAAGAACGACAACAACTGGAACAAGGCGTGCAAAAAGGTTTGTTCAAGAAGAAAGAGGAATAGGTTCTCACTTCTAAAATTAAGCAGATTTCGTAACGTCCGTTAGTAGCGAATTCATAACATTATTCTTAACTTGCAAACCCTTTAAAATCAAGGTATACTAACCCTAATGAACATTGTATCATGAGCCAGGTTCTCAACCCAACTGACGTGAAGAAAATCCATAATTTCAGTGCCGGCCCGGGCATTTTGCCACAGGAGGTATTTAAACAAGCCGCTCAGGCTGTTCTGAACTACGAAGGTTCAGGCCTGTCTCTGATGGAAATGTCACACCGAAGCAAAGAGTTTATTGCGGTAATGGACAAGGCCATAGCCCTGGTAAAGGATCTGCTCCAGGTTCCTGAAGGTTATCAGGTTTTGTTCCTGCAAGGTGGCGCCAGCACACAATTCACCATGGTACCATGCAACCTCCTGCCGGTTAATGGCAAGGCAGCGTACATCAACACAGGAGAGTGGGCCCGCAAAGCTGCAAAAGAAGCCAAACTATACGGTCAGGTCGATATCATTGCCTCATCCGAGGATCAGAACTACAACTATATTCCGAAGGATTACACGATCCCTACAGATGCTGCATACCTGCACATCACCACCAACAACACCATCTTCGGAACCCAATACAAAAAGGACATTGACGCACCTATCACTGTGGTTGCAGACATGTCTTCCGATATTTTCAGCCGCCCGGTAGATGTATCCAAATACGGACTGATCTACGCAGGTGCTCAAAAGAACATGGGACCAGCCGGAACCACCATGGTGATCGTTAAAGAAGACCTTCTCGGCAAAGCAGGACGTGACATCCCAACCATGTTGAACTACAAGACACACATTGAAAAGGAATCCATGTTCAATACACCTCCTGTATTCCCTATCTATGTTTCCATGCTCACCATGCAGTGGCTGAAAGATAACGGTGGTGTTGCATTCGCACAAAAGCGCAACCAGGAGAAGTTTAACATCCTTTACACCGAGCTTGAAAGCAACCCATTGTTCCAACCTACTGCGAAAAAAGAGGATTGCTCTGTGATGAACCTGACCTTCGTCCTGACCAAACCGGAACTGGAAGAAGAATTCAATGCCATGCAGAAAGAAGCTGGAATCAGTGGCCTGAAAGGACACCGTTCTGTTGGCGGCTACCGCGCATCCATGTACAATGCCATGGGCACAGACAGCGTAAAGGCGCTCGTTGAAATCATGCAGGCACTTGCCACTAAAAACGGTTAATACAAACCATTACATATTCAAATCCCAATATCCATGAAGATTTTAGCAAATGACGGAATTTCACCCGCTGGTAAACAGAAACTAGAGGCGGCAGGCTTTACAGTGGTAACCGACAAGGTAGATCAGGCACAATTGGCCGAAGCGATCAACAAGGAAGGTTATGAAGTACTTCTGGTTCGCAGCGCCACAACAGCACGCAAAGAGCTGATCGATGCATGTCCCAACCTGAAGTATATCGGTCGCGGTGGCGTTGGAATGGACAACATCGATGTAGAATATGCCCGTTCCATTGGTCGTACCGTTTTCAATACCCCAGGCGCTTCTTCACAGTCCGTTGCCGAACTGGTTTTCGCTCATCTGTTCAATATGGTTCGTTTTGTATATGACAGCAACCGCCAGATGCCGGTGAAAGGTGCAACCGAATTCGGTGCCCTGAAAAAGAAGTATGCCAAAGGCGCCGAGCTTCGCGGAAAAACCATCGGTATCATTGGTTTCGGACGGATCGGTCAGGCTACCGCCAAATATGCTCTGGGTTGCGGCATGAACGTAATCGCTACTGACCGTGGCATCGAGAGCGCAACGGTAACCCTGGAAATCGCGGGCACAAAGGAAGTTTCCGTTGAGATTCAAACCGTTCCATTGAAAGATCTTCTTGCTCAGTCTGATTTTATCAGTCTGCACGTTCCGAAGATTGGCGACAAAGCCTTGATCGGAAAAGAAGAGCTTGCCATGATGAAAGATGGTGTGGTACTCGTAAATACTGCGCGCGGCGGAATGATCGACGAACTGGCATTGGTTGACGCTCTCAACAGCGGAAAGGTAGCCCACGCCGGTATCGACGTATTTGAAAATGAGCCCACTCCACGTACCGAATTGCTTACCCATCCGAAGATTTCCCTGACCCCGCATATCGGTGCGGCTACAGAGGAAGCACAGGATCGCATCGGTGAGGAACTGGCTGATTTTCTTATCGCCTCTTACAAACAACAAACCGTAGGTTCCTGATCATAACAGGACCTAAGATTTCATAGCCTAACACCTATCTACCAAAAAAATGGCTGTACTGAAACCATTTAAAGGATATCGCCCTGTAAAGGATAAGGTATCTGAAGTGGCATCCCGCCCATACGATGTATTGAACTCCGAAGAAGCACGGGAAGAAGTAAAGGGTAAACCTTACTCATTCCTTCACGTGGTAAAACCGGAAGTTGATCTCCCGGAGAGTATAGATCACTATGCCCAGGAAGTGTATGAAAAAGGCCGTGACAACTTCAAGAAACTGATTGAAGATGGCGTCTTTTTTCAAGACAACAAAGACTGCTACTATATCTATGCACAAACCATGGACGGACGTAAGCAAACGGGTATCGTTGGTTGTTCTGCGGTTGATGACTATTTCAATGATGTCATCAAAAAGCACGAACTGACCCGTCCGGACAAAGAAGAAGATCGCAAGAAACATGTTCGGATCAGTGGCATCAATGCAGAGCCGGTATTTTTCACCTACCCCGCTGTCGCCTCTCTGGACGAAGTCATGACCAAGGTTACCAGCAGCAAACCTGCGGAATACGACTTCACTGCAGACGACAACATCCGCCACGAACTTTGGGTTGTGGATGACGATGCTACCATCCAACAGATCAGCGATGCCTTCAACAGCATCCCTAGTGTTTATGTGGCAGATGGTCACCACAGAACCGCGGCAGCAGCCCTTGTAGGTCAGGATCTACGTAAGGAAAACGGCGGCTTCAGCGGCTCGGAAGAATTTAATTATTTCCTGTCCGTGAATTTCCCCGACAACCAATTGAAGATCTTCGACTACAACCGTGTAGTAAAGGATTTGAACGGATTGTCTAAAGAAGATTTTCTTCAAAAGCTTTCCGAGGGATTTGAAGTTAGTGAAGCTTCCGGTCAACACCGTCCGACCGGCCTGCATAACTTCGGTATGTACCTTGATGGAAAATGGTATTCCCTGACAGCCAAAGCCGGAACGTACGATGACAATGACCCGATCGGTGTGCTTGACGTGACTGTGCTTTCGCAACAGGTACTGGAACCGATCCTGAATATTGTAAACCTTCGTACGGATAAACGAATTGATTTCGTTGGCGGAATCCGCGGCCTTGGTGAACTGGAAAAGAGAGTGAACAGCGGTGAAATGACTGTCGCCTTTGCCCTCTACCCCGTGACCCTTGATCAGCTGATCAAGATTTCCGATACCGGTAACATCATGCCTCCTAAAACGACATGGTTTGAACCTAAACTCAGAAGCGGACTTGTAGTCCACGGATTGAATTGATTAATACCGCCCCGCCAGAACCGGCGGGGCTTTTTTTTATGACCCAGGATCATATTGCTACTCAGTTGACGACGATCAACAATGAACTGAAGCCCTTCGGAGCCTCATTGATCGCCGTATCCAAAACCCACCCCCCGGAAGTGATCCGCGAAGCCTATGACGCCGGTCAGCGGATATTCGGAGAGAACAAGGTACAGGAGCTTCAAACCAAACAACCGGTCCTGCCCCCGGATATACAATGGCACCTTATCGGCCACCTGCAAACCAACAAGGTGAAGTACATTGCGCCTTTCGTAGCCATGATCCATGCGGTAGACAGTCTCAAGCTGCTGGCAGAGATCAACAAACAGGCCGCCAAAAACAACCGGGTGATTCCCTGCCTGCTCCAATTTCATATTGCCACAGAGGAAAGTAAGTTCGGCCTGAATATAGATGAAGCGAGACAACTACTGGAAAGCGAAGAATACAAAGCCATGAACCACATCGCCATTCATGGCGTGATGGGAATGGCCACGTTTACTGACAACCAGGACAAAGTAAGAAGTGAATTCCGGAACCTGAAGGGAATCTTCGACTCTTTGCGTGAAAAGTACTTCGCCGATCAACTAAGCTTCAAGGAAATATCCATGGGCATGTCCGGAGATTATCAGATTGCCCTGGAAGAAGGCAGCACCATGGTTCGGGTGGGAAGCATGATCTTCGGTTCACGGTCTTACCAGGTGTGAGAAAATTATTCACCCCCAACATAACAAGTCACCTATTTCATACCTTCGTGCTTCTCCCTTAACAAAATGGTTAGCACTTTTGCCGTATGACAGGTATCCTGATCGCCGTGGGAACCACCATGTGCTGGTCTTTGAGCATCTTCTCATTCACTGAGGGAGCGCGCCGTATAGGAGCCAACGTACTTAATCATTTCCGACTGGTTATCGCCACATTGCTGCTAACCATCATGGCCTCCGTTGCGATGGGTATCTCTCCCATTAAACTGTTCACCACTCCATTGCCATCCCACTTTATATGGCTGGGCTTATCCGGCATCATCGGCCTGGCCCTGGGTGATCATTTTAACTTCACCAGCTTTGCCATTCTCGGCGCACGATTGTCAAGTGCATTTACCACTGTTGCGCCTATTGCAGCGCTGGCAGGAGGGTATTGGCTTCTTGGGGAAACCCTGAACGTGTTTGGCATTGTCGGCATGCTGGTCACCATTTCAGGCATTCTGTTGCTCATATTCAACAAGCCGAAGCGTGAAGAAGGTTTTACCGAAGAACACGGTTCTTTCGGAAAAGGCGTTGTTTACGCACTTGCAGGTGCTGTCTGTCAGGGCACCGGACTGGTTCTTGCCAAGAAGGGATTGACCCAAACCACGCCGGGGCTTCACGTTCTTCATGCCACATGGATCCGTATGGTCACCGGCACCATTGCCATTTACACGATCACAATACTTTCCGGGAGACTTCGAAGGGTCACCCGGCCATTGTTAAGCGGGAACCGGACGGCTATATTATATAGTATCACGGGAGCAGTATTGGGTCCTGTGATCGTTGTTTCACTGAGCATCTATGCCATCACCCTTCTGAAGGTATCCGTTGCGCAAACCATTTTTTCCTTATTGCCTATCATGGTGTTACCCATCGCCGTTCTTTACTATAAAGAAAAGATCACCCTGCCATCCATTGCGGGTGCCATATTGGCCATCACCGGTGTTGTGGTACTGGTTTGGAGGGAAAGCCTGGCTCATGCAGTAGTGAATTGAGTATTGGCAAAATATCTTAACGATCTGACCTACCCGGGAATATTTCGGTATTCTCACAAACCGCTGTAAACTTTGTGACTTCTATAAACACGCTGTGCCAGGTATGTTTTTAACACAGAGTTTCACGGAGAATGCACGGAGTTACACGGAGGTGTTTCTTTAAAGGTTGCTCTGTGCCCTTTGTGTTATATGTGTTCGGTTTCCTTTTTTAGCACAGAGTATCGCAGAGAATGCACAGAGTTTCACAGAGTAACATCGATGACTCCACAATCTCCAATTATCTCTTATTTTTGTTTTGTGGAGAACAAAGCTGTACAAATAAAAACCGCCGTTTCGGAGCTGGAACAGTGGTTCGAGCCTTTTCGGAAAAACATCATCGGGATCGACCAGACCTTTTCCGGTCCTGACGGGGAGAAAGTGATCTCATATGCCGACTGGACGGCAAGCGGAAGACTTTACCGTCCCATTGAGGAGCGCATGCAAAACGAGGTAGCACCCTTCGTAGCCAACACCCATACGGAGACCTCGTTCACCGGGTCCACCATGACGCAGGCATACCACCATGCCATGCATCTGATCAAACGCCATGTGAATGCCAGCGAGAATGACATCATCATTTCTTCCAATTCCGGCATGACAGGCGTAGTGAATAAGTTCCAGAGGATTCTCGGACTTAAAATACACGAACGATACCGTGACCGTATTCACATTCCCGATGAAGAAAGACCCGTGGTTTTTCTGACTCATATGGAACACCACTCCAACCAGACCACCTGGCTGGAAACCATATGCACCGTGGAGATCATGGATGCCAATGAAGAGGGACTGGTTGAGCTTTCCAGTCTGGAGAAACTTCTGGACAGGTATAAAAACAGGAAAGTTAAAATTGCGGCCATCACCTCATGTTCAAATGTCACCGGTATCAAAACACCCTACCATGAAATGGCCGCCATCATGCATCGCCATGGCGGACTTTGTTTTGTTGACTTTGCCTGTTCTGCGCCATACATCGACATCAACATGCATCCGAAGAATGAAGAGCAGGCATTGGACGCCATCTTCTTTTCCCCTCATAAGTTTCTGGGCGGGCCCGGCTCCTCCGGCATCCTCATTTTCAACAAAAGCTTATACACCAACCGTGTCCCCGACAACCCGGGAGGAGGTACCGTAGACTGGACCAACCCATGGGGTGAACACAAATACATCGACAATATTGAAGCAAGGGAAGATGGCGGGACCCCCTCCTTCCTTCAGACCATTCGGGTTGCCATGTGTATCCGGCTGAAAGAAGCCATGAACACTGAAAAGATCCTCGCCAGGGAAAAAGAGCTGATTGACATTATCTGGCCGGGACTGGAGGCCATCCCCAATCTGCACATTCTGGCGGGAAACATCCGCGAACGCCTGGGCGTCATCTCCTTTTATATTGACCAGGCTCATTACAACCTCATTGTGCAGCTTTTGAATGACAAGTACGGAATCCAGGTACGTGGAGGATGTTCATGTGCGGGTACTTATGGACATTACCTCCTTCATGTTGATAAAGACCATTCGAAGTCAATCACCGAGAAGATCAATCTGGGAGACATGAGTGATAAACCGGGCTGGGTACGCTTGTCTGTACACCCGACAACAACAAACGAAGAAGCACGCTTGTTCGTGAAGGCCATCACCGATGTCGCGGAAAACCATGAAATCTATGCTGCCGACTATAAATACAATTCAAAAACCAATGAGTTCGAACACAAAAGCACGCCGTCCGATGAAAGCCGCCTGGTGGACCAATGGCTTAACCGTCCGCTTTAGCCTTGTCCTGACACTCTTTTTAGGGGTATCATTAACATCGCTTGCTCAGGATACTTTTGAGCACAAGCAAGGCGACACCGTTTACGTCATGAAGAAATACTACATGGTGTTCCTCATGCGTGGGGATAAGGCATTTGAATTAGATTCCCTGCAACTTGAGAAGATCCAGGCGGGACACATGGCTCATCTGGACAGCCTGGCCAAAGCAGGTAAAATATGCATGGCCGGACCGTTTGACGAAGACACGGAATACCGCGGTATTGCCATATACACCAATGTAAAGGACAAGGAAGAAGCGCGCGCATTGGCTGAAGCCGACCCTGCAGTAAAAGCAGGAAGAATAAAGATTGATGTACGTCCATGGTGGGCCGCGAAAGGCACAAAGCTGCCATAACCTGAGACCATTTGACATTTGGTGATGTGGTGATTTGGTGATGTGGTGATGTGATGACCTGCCAGCCGAAGCGCTAGCCATTGCAAGGCAGGCTGGTGTGGTGACCTGCCAGCCGAAGCACTAGCCATTGCAAGGCAGGCTGGTGTGATGATGTTCTAATGACTATCTACTAACTACTATCTACTAACAACTAACCTTGCCACACACTCCCATCACATTTAAAAAAGCCGGTAAAACCGCATCCAACAGGTTGGTCCTGGCACCCATGACCAATGTGCAAAGCAATGTAGATGGCAGTCTGGGAGAAGACGAATACCAATGGCTGATCAGCAGGGCCAGGGCCGGATTCGGCACCATTATTACATGCGCGGCGCATGTGACAGAAGACGGACAGGGATGGCAGGGTGAGCTGGGCATTTTTAATGACCGTCTGCTTCCCGGGTTGACCCGCTTGTCAAAGGGTATCCGGGATGCCGGAAGCCTGGCGATCGTGCAACTTTACCACGGTGGTATGCGGGCACCGGAAGATGTGACCGGCAAGCAGCCCTTCAGTGCTTCGGCCCAGGCGATAAAGAAAAGGGATGGTTCGGAGATGCTGATCCGCGAAGCGACCACCGAAGACATACAACGGGTGATCACTGCATTTGGAGAAGCAGCACAGCGGGCTTACAAGGCGGGCTTCGATGGCGTTGAACTTCACGGCGCACATGGTTATTTGCTAAGTCAGTTTCTGAGCACCGTTTACAATCAAAGGGAGGATGCGTGGGGTGGCAGCATGGAAAAGCGGTTCCGGTTTATCCTGTCATGCCTCTCTGCCGTACGTCGCAACGTACCGGAAAGCTTCATCGTGGGTGTGCGCATCTCTCCCGAAAGTCGTGGTTTTGCAGAAGGCATCGACCTGAATGAAAGCCTGGCCCTCACCCACTATCTCTCGCACAGCGGGGCAGACTACATACATGTGTCCATCTGGGACGCGTTCAAGAAAGCCGACCATGATCCGGAAGGGCCAACCATTATAGAACATTTCAGGGATGTGATCCCCAAGGATGTGGTGATGATGGTGGCGGGCGAACTCCGAACGAAGGCTGACCTGACAAGGGCCATGGACGAAGGCGCTGATATGCTGGCCATCGGCAAGGCGGCCATCGGTGATACCGACTGGCCCGAAAAGGTCAGGTCAGAGGACTATGTTCCTGCTCCTCCCCCCTACACAGAAGAACACCTGAAAAAACAACACCTCGGCCCTGCCTTCATCGAATATATGAAGCGATGGCCGGGATTTGTATCGGTATAGCTTAAGGTTCAAAGTCTAAGGTTTAGGCAGCGCACTGCCTCCTGCCTCCTGCCTCCTGCCTGCTGCCTACTGCCTACTGCCTACTCCCCCCTAACAACACCCTTCCCACCGGCTCCAGCACCGTACAGGCTACAGATTGCTTAAACTCACCATAAGTAAAGTGAATAAGATTCTTCTGATCCGCGAACAGGTCCATCAACACCTTGTCTTCAAAAACCAGTTCCTGAAATCCGTCCGCCAGGGGTACTTCCATGTATATCCACATATCACCCAGCTGGCCGTCTTTTCCCAGCATGTGCCAGGTCAGCAGACTATCATCCGCTTTGACCAGGAAAACCTCCTGAAGGTATACGTTGATCAGGCTGTCGTGGCGTGCATCCGTGAGATCATCTCCGAAACGGACCTCCTTGCCGGTGCGTTCCATCAGGCTTTGCTCCATATCTTCCACAAATACTTTCAGGGCCAGTTCAAGGTTCTGGCTATGGGGATTGTAGTTCGCCTCGCAAACACTCAGGTGTACCGGATGAAGCGGCACACACCAGAACAACCATGCAACAATCATATTCATCATATCGTCTTTGACTTGGTATGTCTGTCTGCCACAAAGGTAGAAATACGCTAACGAAGTATTAAAAAATTGCAGTTTCGTACTTTATACATCAATCCTGTTTCCGTACATTTGAGACTGGTCACCCAGTATTTATCCTATTTCCAGATCATATGAAAACCATCGTTTCCGTTGGCCTGCTTTGTATTGGTGCCGTAGCCATGCAAGCACAAAACATCAACAATTCCAGATTCAAACAACTCGGACAGGAACTACCCACACCCAATGTCTATCGCGCCGCCTCAGGTGCTCCCGGACATGAATACTGGCAACAAAAGGCCGATTATGTGATCAAGGCGGAGCTTGATGACCAACAACAACGGATCACCGGATCGGAGACCATCACTTACTTCAACAACTCACCGGACCCCCTCACTTATCTATGGCTTCAGCTTGATCAGAACGTGAGGTCCAAGAATTCCATGTCGTATGCCATGCGCACAGGTTCCCTGCCGGACAACATCACATTTGAACAGGCAGAACGGTTTATGGAAAGTGATTTCGACGGCGGCTTCAAGATCACTGCCGTAAAAGACAAAAACGGCAAGGATTTACCTTACACCATCAACAACACAATGATGAGGGTAGACCTACCTGCAACCCTTGCCCCCAAAGGTACCTTTACCCTGCAGGTAAGCTGGTGGTATAACATCCAGGATAATGACAAGATGGGCGGAAGAAGCGGTTATGAGTATTTCAAGGAAGATGACAACTACCTTTATGAGATTGCCCAATGGTTTCCGAGAATGGCAGTATACAATGACATTAATGGATGGCAGCACAAGCAATTCCTCGGCCGTGGTGAATTTACTCTTCCATTCGGCGACTACAAGGTAAGCCTTACCGTACCTGCGGACCATATGGTCGGTTCTACCGGTGTGCTTCAGAACGCCGGACAGGTGTTAACCTCTGATCAACAAAAACGCCTGAAGACAGCCGAAACAGCAAATCAACCCGTGCTGATCGTAACACCTGAAGAAGCCAGGGCCAATGAAAAGTCGAGATCTACCGGTAAAAAAACGTGGGTCTTTCATGCGGAAAAGGTCCGGGACTTCGCCTGGGTAAGCTCCAGAAAGTTTATCTGGGACGCCCAGGGCGTTAAAGTCGGCAATAAAAAAGTAATGGCGATGTCGTACTATCCCAATGAAGGCAATCCTCTTTGGGAAATGTACAGTACCAAAGCCGTGATCCATACGCTGAACGTTTACAGCAGGTATACCATCGACTACCCGTATCCGGTGGCTATCTCCGTAAATGGTCCGGTCGGTGGCATGGAATATCCCATGATCTGTTTCAACGGGCCTCGTCCGGAAAAGGACGGCACCTACTCACAACGCAGCAAATACGGACTGATCAGTGTGGTGATCCATGAAGTCGGGCATAATTTCTTTCCGATGATCATCAACTCCGATGAACGCCAGTGGACATGGATGGATGAAGGACTGAACAGTTTCGTACAATTCCTCGCCGAGTCCGAATGGGAAGATAACTACCCGTTGCGTCGGGGACCTGCCAATCAGATCGTTTATTACATGAAAGGGGCCAAAAACACCATGATGCCCATCATGACCAACTCCGAATCCATCAAGCAATTTGGAAACAATGGTTATTCAAAGCCGGCCACCGCTCTGAACATCTTGCGGGAAACCGTTATGGGTCATGAGCTGTTTGACTATGCCTTCAAAGAATATGCCCGTCGCTGGGCCTTCAAGCACCCCGATCCTGCAGACTTCTTCCGTACCATGGAAGACGCTTCAGGTACCGACCTGGACTGGTTCTGGAGGGGCTGGTTCTATACCACCGACAACGTGGATATCTCCATCGATAACATCAAATGGTACCGGATCGATACCCAAAACCCGGAAGTGGAAAAGACTGCACAGAGAAAAGAAAGAGAAGAAGGCCCAAAGAACATCACCGTTATCCGGAATCAGGATCTGGACAAACTATCGGACAAAGACAGTTCGGTGATCGACTTCTACACCAAGTATGATCCGCTGGAAGTACAACCCTGGGATATCGATCAGTACAACCATTATATGGAAAGTCTGAACGACAAAGAAAAGGGCCTGCTTCAGTCTGGAAAGCATTTCTATGAGCTGGAACTGACCAACGTGGGCGGACTGGTCATGCCGGTGATATTGGAATTGGAATATGAGGACGGAACCAAAGAGGTACGCCGGTTCCCCGCCGAGATATGGGCCATGGACAATGACCATATCACCAAGGTGGTACAAACAGACAAAGAGGTGGTTCAGTTTACCCTGGACCCTTTCCTGGAAACAGCGGACACAGACGTATCAAACAATTACTTCCCCCGGCAGTTCATGCCTTCCCGCTTCCAGCTCTACAAGCAACGGGAGCGCAATCGCGGTGAGAATCCGATGCAGCAAAAACGGAACTACGAACAAAAGAAACAGGGGACGAATAATTAAGTACTAAGTAGATGGTAGTTAGTAGATAGTATGGTGCTCTTTGGAGAAGGTCTGCCTTTACCGCATGTTTTGTATCTAACTACTAACTACTATCTACTAACTACTATCTACTAAAGACTAAACCCCCACCTTCAAAAAGGCATTCACATTCGTTTCAATGCGGTCGAGTACCTGGTCGGAATCTGCCTTTTCAAAGGTATCACCGGTGATCTTTTCAAAAAGTTCGATGTAACGTTCGGAGATCTGGTTTACGATGTCATCGGTCATTTCCGGTACCTGCTGGCCGTCCTTACCCTGAAAGCCGTTGGCCATCAACCATTCACGAACGAACTCTTTCGACAGTTGCTTTTGCGCTTCACCTTTGGACTGGCGCTCCTCGTATCTTTCTTTATAAAAATACCTGGATGAATCGGGGGTATGAATCTCATCGATGAGGGTGATCACACCGTTCTCATCTTTTCCGAACTCATATTTGGTATCCACGAGGATAAGGCCCATTTCAGCGGCAATCTCCGTACCCCTTTGAAACAAGGCTCTGGTGTATTTTTCCAGCTGCGTGTAGTCGGCCTCGCTCACCAGACCGGTAGCAATAATCTGTTCACGTGTGATATCCTCATCATGACCTTCATCTGCTTTGGTAGACGGCGTGATGATCGGCTCAGGAAAACGGTCATTCTCCTTCATTCCTTCCGGCATGGTGGCACCACACAGTACACGCTCACCGCTTTTGTAGGTTCTCCAGGCATGACCTGACAAATAACCACGGATAACCATCTCCACCTTAAAGGGCTCACAGTATTTTCCTACGGTCACCATGGGATCCGGCACATCGATCACCCAGTTAGGTACGATATCAGATGTAGCTTGCAAGAACTTGGCGGCAATCTGGTTCAACACCTGACCTTTGTAGGGAATTCCGCGAGGCAATACCACATCAAAAGCGGAGATGCGGTCGCTCACCACCATCACGAGGTGTTTATTGGCGATATTATATACGTCACGAACCTTTCCCTGGTAATGACTTACTTGTCCTGGAAACTGGTATTGGGTTTTTGTTACTGCATTTGTCATTCCTGTCTGTATTTATCGTTACACAATCTATTCTGTTAAAATCAGGCCGCCATCAAACTTTTGACGGCTTGGTCGTATTATAAGCTTCCACGATGCGTTTCACCAGCTTATGCCGGATAATATCTACATGATCGAGGTAAATAAATGCGATGCCTTTGACATCCTGCAAAAGTTTCTCGGCCTGCAACAAGCCGCTGGGTTGGTTCCTGGGCAAATCCACCTGAGTCACGTCACCGGTGATGATAAAGCGGGCACTCGGCCCCATCCGGGTCAGGAACATCTTCAGTTGGTTTTCTGTCGCATTCTGCGCTTCATCAAGGATCACGAATGCATGGTCAAGTGTACGACCACGCATAAACGCCAACGGAGCGATCTGGATCACGCCATTTTCCATATACGCCTGTAGTTTTGAGGCGGGGATCATATCATGAAGGGCGTCATACAAAGGTTGCAGGTACGGATCAATCTTTTCCTTCAGGTCTCCGGGCAGGAAACCCAGGTTTTCCCCTGCTTCAACAGCGGGACGGGTAAGGATGATGCGTCGCACCT
>JAGQZQ010000027.1 GCA_020435415.1 Flavobacteriales bacterium | reverse complement strand
AAGACATGGAAGAATCTTCGCATCATGATTTTTTTCAAAGGTGCAAAAAAGTTACGGGATGTTGTGCTGCACCATCAGCCGGAAGCCGTCACCATGCACATTCACAATGGTCACCTCAGGCATCTCCCTGAAGTAGTTCCGAAGCCTGGTGATAAATACATCCATGCTTCTGGAGGAGAAGTAACTGTCGTCCTTCCATATCTTGGTTAATGCTTCATCCCGGCTCAGAACACTGTTCATATTTTCACACAATAGGGTCAGAAGCTGTGCCTCCCGGGGCGACAAGGTATTTTCCTTTGCGCCGATCTTCAGGATTCTCAGTGAAGGAGAAAAGGTGGCCGTGTGAATGGAATAACACTCCTGAGTACGTCCGTTCCGTCCCGATTTTCTGGCAATCATGGCATGAAGCTTATGCAGGAGCACTTCGGTGTCAAATGGTTTCACGAGGTAATCATCTCCGCCTGCCCGGTAACCCTTGATCATATCTTCCTTCATTGAGCGGGCCGACAGAAAAATAATGGGGATGTCACTTCCGGTTTTCCGGATATCTTCCGCCAGGCTAAACCCATCCTTTTCCGGCATCATCACGTCCAGGATGCATAGGTCGTAGCTGCCGTTGATAAAGCCCGTCAGCCCTTCCTTCCCATTCCGGCACCAGCGAACTTCAAAGTCATTCAGCTCAAGGTAGTTTTTCAATACCATGCCGAAGTTCTCTTCGTCTTCAACCAGCAGGATTCCGGGTTTATGTTGTTTCATGGCACAATGGAAGTTTGATGATAAATGTACTGCCCTGTCCCGACCGGCTTTCCACCTGGACACTTCCACGGTGTTTTTTTGCAATGGTTTTCACGTAGTATAACCCAATACCAAATCCTTTGACCGTGTATGCGTTTCCTTTGCCAACACGATAGAATTTATCGAATATCCGTTCCAATTCTTCTTCGGGAATACCAGGTCCGTTGTCCCGCACACTGAGCTGAACAAATCCATTTCCGGATGTAGTCTCAACGACAACCTCCGGTCTTTCACCTGCATATTTGATGGCATTGTCTATCAGGTTCAACACCATCTGCCGCAGATGCACAGTGTCGCCGTTGATGATAGATTCTGTTGCATTCAAATGAACACTAAACGTTCCTTGCGCCATATCCATCTGGCTCCAGGTATCCTCAACTGCCACATCAATGATCTCGTTCAGATTGACTACTTCCATGCGGAGCTGCATCTCTTCCCGGTCCGCCAGGGTGCTGTGAAGTACGTTCTCCACCTGCCGGTTCATCCGCTGGTTCTCTTTTCGAATGATGGTTGCATACTGTTTCACCTGTTCATCCTGACCCGCCACCCTGGGATGATTGAGTGCCTCTGCGGCCAGGCCAATAGTAGCAATAGGTGTTTTGAGTTCGTGGGTCATACCGTTGATGAAATCGCTTTTCATGTCGGCGAGTTTCTTTTGCCGGTGCATATGATAAAGGGTAGACAGGAATGTAAAGATCATCACCAGGGTGAAAAAGATGGAAAGACCAGCCATGCTGTATAAAGAAGCATGCAGAAAGTTTTCACGTCCCGGGAAGCTTACGTGCAAAGTACCGGGTTTGTCCACAAGGTCATCCTTGAACAAACGGATCTGGTATTCGCCGGACAATGAGTCGGCGCTTTTCTCTGATGGCATACCGGTGATATGAAAGTTGAAATCAAGTTCAAGACCCTGGTCATTCAAACATTGCTTCAGCAACCGTTTCATATCCGTATTACCCAGTCTGGTTTTTAACGAGGCATCCCTCATGGAATACTCCTTTACCATCTTTTTTACCACATGCTCCAGGTTATCCTCGGATGGACTTGCCGTCACCCGCTCTTCCACGATGACCCGGCCGCCATTCTTTTTAACTGTGCGGATAACCTGGTGCTTCCCGGAATCGAGGGCATCATGAATCAATTCCACGTTCACATCTACGGTGGCACCGGCATCACCCTCATTTTGCCCGATCACCCATTCGGTCATGCGAAGAATGGAATCACGAAGGACAGGAGATTCCGTTTCTTCAGAAGAATGGCCGGCAATGAACCGGATAGCCTCTTCGGATTGAAGCCGTGCCACTGCATCTGCCAGCGCACCCTGCACCTGATGGTCGAATGTTTCCTCTTTTGCCAGGTACGCCTTCCTCATCCATGCCACCTGAATAACCGTAATGCCAATCAGCGCCACAACCATGGGCACGATCAGCATCCAATACCTGGATTTTATGTTTACTTTTATCATGGTGGTTCAAACGGCTGTTATTCCGATTCCGCCTTCAACCCCTAAATTTACGGCTCACGGCGTGGCCGCCCAAAAACATTAACTTTTCATTAACAGGTTTTAGGCTTTCATTAACCGGAGCCCCCTTCATCAGGCTTTAATTTTGTCATATGTCAAACAAACAAGAACGCATATGAAAAATACATTCAAACTCATGCTTGCTTCCTGCCTGTTGTTATCATTGCAGGGCATGGCACAAGACGACCAGCAATCCCATAAGGTGAGGATCGTTACCGAAAAAAATCAGGACGGTGTTGTTACGAAGGTTGATACAACCATAGAATTCACCGGATCCAAAGCGGAACTTGATGAATTGATGAAGCAATACGAAGGCCGTGAAGGTGATCACGATGGCACCAAAGATGTGCGCATCAGAAAATATAAAGATGAAGAAGGCCGCACGCATGTTGAGAAACAAGTGGAGGTGATCGTTGGTGATGGGCCCGGAGAAGGCGAGGACATCCGCATTATCCACAAGCCGTCTGATGGCGCTGATGGAGAAAGAAAAGAAATACGCATTGAAAAGTCCGTAGATGAAAATGGTAAAACGGTCATCCATCAGTATGTGAATGGCGAAGAAATCTCACCTGACGGATCTGACGATGGTCTTATTGAGATCATTGAAATTGACCCCGAAGGTGATGGAGAAGATGTGGAGGTTACCGTGGACCATGATGTGGTGGTGGATGAGAATGGCAACGAACGCCATGAAAAAAGGGTGGTGATCATCAAACGGATTTCCGGTCAGGACAAGAGTGAATTAAAAAAGAAGGGGGATGTAGGTGAGGCAATGGAGCTTGAAGAACTGGAAGCGGCCAATCTACAGTTTTACCCCAACCCGAATGACGGACGTTTTCACCTGAGCTTTGCGCTGGAAGGAAAACAACCCGTGCAGGTGCGTGTCGTAGATCTTCAAGGCAAGGTAGTATTTGAAGAAGAGGTTGCCGGATTCAGCGGACAATATAGCCGTGACATTGATATTTCCGGGGAAGGGTCAGGTGTTTATTTCCTGCAGGTATTGCAAAACAAAAAAGCCATGACCAGAAAAATTGTGATTAACCGTTAACCAACCAGGTCGCGTCTGAATAAAAGCCGGCCGGCTGAAGGTGTTACGCATACCTTTCAGCCGGCCGGCTTTATAATGGTGTAGCCTAATAGCTCACCGAACTTTCGTCCTTCTCAATTAAACCGCAGCCGATAGGTGTACCTGATGCGCCAGATGGGTGGGTGGTGAAATCATCTTTCTTTTCATGGATAATCATGGATTTTCCTAATACATCCGCTTCACTCCCATCACCCAGATGCCATTCCGTTGATGTAAAATTAAGCTTACCCCGGCCGTCTTCCCCGATCTCTATATTGCCGATATCACCCATATGATGCGAGTCTGTATCAGCGTTGCCATGTTTTCTGCTATCCGGACTCCAATGCCCTCCGGCGGAAGAAGCACCGGTACCCGAACAATTTCCGTTCTCATGGATATGCACGGCATACTGTCCCGGTTCCAGACCGGAAAGGGTAAGCATCAGACTCACATCTCCTTTGTTACCAGTGGTGAAGACAGCCCTCCCACTAAAGGAATGGTCATCTAATCCTTTGATTTGTGCCAAGGCTTGCATTTTTTCATTTCCCCATGGTTGTTCCGCATCATTCAACTTCTGGAATGTGTCTGGAAGGTTCGGGGCCAGGCCGGCTGTCATCGCAGCAACGGCGAATATGTTTACAAAAAGGTTCATAATGGTATGTTTTAAAGTTTAGTATGCTTTTTCCGGAACCACATTCATACCAAAAAACCGGAATACCCGGAGACCGCTTCTATCAATAGAAAAGGCGTTCTTTTCCAACGGGTATGATTGAAACGAATGTAGAATTCCATCCACAAAAGTGGGGAGATACATCACCTTCACAGGGCGAATTCATTTTGAACACCTATCCTGAGAATGATTGTAGAATGACCTGTCAGACAAGTACCTCAGAAACATTTGTTTTTCCTTTGGGGATCGCCCGGACCATATCGGTACGGAATTTCCGTTATGGTATACATCAAAACGTATGAACTATGAAATATATAAAACACGGATGTGTAATCTTGTTTACACTGTTTGTCACAGTTGTGAGTGCCCAAACCTTTGGTGTCAAAGTAGGCGGCGGAAACGGTAATCTGCGCATCGAATATGACAAACCGGAAGATATTGTCAAGGGAGAAAATATCAATGGCATTGAGGCCGGACTCTTTTTACAGCTGGATTTGAACGGACTGTATGTGAGACCTGAAGCGCTTTACCTGAATCGTCTGGGTACCGTAAACCATACGGATAACTCTCCCATATCCATTCATCGGATTCAGTTTCCGGTTATCGTCGGATTACATTTGCTGGGGCCGTTGTCCATTGAAGGAGGGCCTGCCTACAACCACATTCTGGAAATCAACCATGAACTGGGAAATGATGTCCGGATAAGAAGGGATGGACTTGGTTATCGCATCGGACCTGTTTTACACTTCAACAGGGTTATGCTATATGCCAACTACGAAGGCCAGGTCATTTCCTTAGGCACCGGATCCCGCTTATCGGAACCGTCCCGTCTCAATTTCGGAGTCGGACTGGCATTGGGTAAGAAACACTTCTGATGAAGTGTACGGTCACGATATGATTCATTCTACCTCCAGGACCAGACCTTTAAGGTAGGACCCTTCGGGATGATAGATGTTCACCGGATGATCTGCCGGCTGGCTCAGCCGGTGGAGGATACGCACAAAACGGCCGCTTTCACTTGCTGCCTGAAAAACAACCTGCTGAAATGCTTCCGGGCTGACTGCCTGTGAACATGAGAAGGTGAAGAGAATTCCGCCCGGTAAGATCTTTTTAAATGCGGTGCTGTTGATGTTCCGATACCCCCTCAGTCCGTTTTCCAGTGCAGATAAGCGCTTGGCAAATGCCGGAGGATCCAGTACAATTAGATCGAATTTATCTTTGGATGATTTCAGGAACTCGCCCACCTCCGATACATGCTCTTGATGAGGGCAACTGACTTTGTTAAGCTTCATATTTTCTCCGGCCAGGTCCATAGCCTTCTCGGAACTGTCCACCGAATGTACCGATGCCGCCCCCGCCATGGCACCATAAACCGAAAATCCTCCGGAATAAGCATAGGCATTCAGCAGGTGTCTGCCTTTGGCCAAAGAGGCAAGTAACTGACGGTTATCGCGCTGATCCAGAAAGAAGCCTGTTTTTTGTCCTTCGACCCAGTTCACCAGGAACCTGTGGCCATTCTCCAGAATTTCCGTGGAGGCGGTGTCTCCATGCAACCAGGCATTCTCACCGGCTTCTTGTCCCTGAAGCGTATCCGCACTCTTATCATAGATCGTTTCAATGCCCAATACCTTACCTGCATTTAGCAATGCCTGTGCAATTGTTTCCCGGTTCTTCCGGATTCCGGTATGATGGGCCTGCATGACCAGGTGGGGGCCGTACACATCCACAATGAGGCCGGGCAGGCCATCCCCTTCTCCATGTATCCATCGGAAGGCATTCGTTTTAGCGGAAGGAAACCCCAACGTGTTCCTCAGCGCCAGGGCGGATTGAAAACGGCTTTCCCAGAAGCCCTGATCGATGGCTTCATCCTTAAAGGTCATGATACGCGCCGCGATGGACGAGCTGCCGTAAAACCCCCTGCCAAGAAATTCATCTTCATAGGAGAAGACATCTACGACATCACCATTCTGAAGGTTGGGTGGGACACGACCCAGAGCGCCTGAGAACACCCAGGGATGGAAATTTCGCAGGGCGCGGTCCTTGCCTTTTTTTAAAGTGATCCTGGGATTCATCGGGGTTGGATTTTGTTCGAAGATAAAGATACGGTATCAATCACCCGGATGGAAACTTAAAAGAAGTTGGGTGGAATAGCGTGGAGAAATTCCTTGCACCGCCAGGGTATAAATTTTCTATTATGATATAGGGAAGGATGGTTTCCATTGACATATGGTATCAATAGAAATGGATGCGAAGAAATATCTTCTGTAAAAAATGTTGCCCGACTAGGGCTCGAACCTAGACTCTTCTGGACCAAAACCAGACGTGTTGCCAGTTACACCATCGGGCAATCAAGATTGAAAGAACTTTATCAATGGCCTCCCGGGGTAACGTAAGACACGATGCCTTCACCCGGGCGGGGGCGCAAAAATATGAAAATTTGCATTAGTTTCGAAAACGTTCGAAAAACCATTGATAATAATTGCCGGTTAGATGGTCCGGAAATTCATTCACACAATTGTTAACATTTCTAAAAGCTTTGTAATTCCATGATGAAAGGGGAGAACCTGCCTTTCCCGTTCTGAAATAATTCCTAAATTCGCCGTTCATCAAGAAAACCTACGAAAGGCAATGTCCTATTCAAAAATCAACAATATCATAGGCTGGATCGTTTTCCTGATCGCCACCTTCGTTTACGTTTCGACCATAGAGCCTACCACAAGCTTCTGGGATTGCGGAGAATATATTGCCACATCGTATAAACTCGAGGTAGGTCACCCACCGGGCGCACCCCTTTTCATGATGCTGGGACGTTTCTTTTCCCTTTTTGCTTCGGATAAATATCACGTGGCCGCCATGATCAACACCATGTCCGCCCTGTGTTCCAGCTTTACCATTCTCTTCTTGTTCTGGACGATCACCGCCCTGGCAAGAAAGATCATGGAGAAAAGTGGAAAGGCGCTGAGCAAGGCGCAGGAAATGGCCATCATGGGCAGTGGTATCGTAGGTGCGCTGGCTTATACTTTTTCAGATTCATTCTGGTTCTCTGCTGTGGAAGGTGAGGTTTACGCCATGTCTTCCTTCTTTACCGCCGTGGTTTTCTGGGCCATCCTGAAATGGGAACGGGTAGCCGACGAGCCTCAGGCGGATCGCTGGATCATATTTATCTTTTATCTCGTGGGACTTTCCATCGGAGTTCACCTTCTGAACCTGCTTGCCCTCCCCGCAATGACGTTTGTTTACTATTTCAGAAAGTACAAGACCAGCCAGAAAGGTTTGATCTACGCATTTCTTGTATCGATTCTCATCCTCGGTGGCGTTCAGAACGTGATCATCCCTGGCATTGTGAATCTGGCCTCAAAATTTGAGTTGTTCTTTGTGAATACCATCGGACTACCCTTTAACGGTGGCGTTATTATGTTCGGCCTGTTTATCGCCGCTCTCATTTATCTGGGAATCAGATACACCACACAGAAGAATAAGGTATTCTGGAATACGGCCATCATCAGCTTCACTGCCTTGCTTATCGGCTACTCCTCTTTTGCGATGATCGTGATCCGATCGAATGCCAATCCTCCGATGGACGAGAATAATCCGGAGAACATGATCAGTCTGCTCGCCTACCTGAACCGTGAACAATATGGCGACTGGCCTTTGCTTTACGGTCCGTACTATGACGCGGAGATTGCCAAGGATGAAAGCGGACGGCGCATTTTCAAAGACGGGAATCCGGTGTATATCCAGGACAAGGTCAATGGCAAATATGTCATCTCGGACGATCGCAAAAACACCATCCCGGTGTATGATCCCAAACGGAGCACATTCTTTCCACGCATGCACAGTCCACAGCCGCATCACATAAGAAGCTATAAATATTGGGCAGGCATTGAAGGAGATACGCCACCTACATTCGGAGATAACCTGCGCGTATTCTTTTCATACCAGATATGGCACATGTACGTCCGGTACTTCATGTGGAACTTTGCTGGTCGACAGAATGATGTTCAGGGTTTCGGAAACAATATCCATGGGAACTGGATCAGCGGCATCAAGGCCATAGATCAGGCTCGACTCGGTAACCAATCCGAATTGCCCGAGCTGGCGCTGGAAGATAAAAGCCGGAATGCATTTTATTTCCTTCCGCTTATCCTGGGCCTGATCGGTTTGTTTTACCACTTCAAGGCACATAGGAACGATGCCATGGTAGTGACTCTCCTCTTCCTGTTTACGGGCTTTGCCATTATCCTATACCTGAACCAAACCCCGAATCAGCCGCGTGAAAGGGATTATGCCTACGCAGCCTCATTCTATGCCTTTGCCATCTGGATCGGAATAGGTGTATTGGGAATTTTCGACAAGTTAAAAGACAAGTTATCACCAAGTCTGGCTGCGGTAACCATTAGCGCTGTTTGCTTGCTGGCCGTTCCCGTAGTTATGGCCAAAGATGGATGGGATGATCACGACAGGTCAGGAACATATACCGCCCGTGATTTTGCAAGGAATTACCTGGAATCATGTGCTCCGAATGCCATCCTGTTTACAAACGGTGACAACGATACGTTCCCGCTCTGGTATGTGCAGGAAGTTGAAGGATTCCGGCGTGATGTGCGCGTAGTAAACCTGAGCCTCCTGAATACGGATTGGTACATTGATCAGATGCGCCGTAAAGCGTATGAATCCGAACCCGTACCTTTCTCATTAACACCGGAACAGTATATCCAGGGCACACGCGATTACCTGCCCGTCATCCCTCAGAAACAACTCGCAGGATATATCCCGGCCAATCGTTTGATGGATTTTGTCAGAAGTGACAATATGCAGACGAAGTTCCGCCCGCAGGGAAGCGGTGAAGCCCTGGATTATCTTCCGACAAATAAGGTATTGATACCGGTGGACAGGGAAAAGGTTTTAAGCAACGGAACCGTAGTGCCCGCTCAGGCAGGGCGCATTGTTGAAGGAATCGAGTGGGATCTCGACAAGCAATACGTTTACAAGAACCACATGATGGTATTGGATCTGCTTGCAACATTTAACTGGGACAGACCGGTATATTTCGCAGTCACAGTAGGCAATGACAACTATCTGGGATTGGAAGATTATTTCCAGCTGGAAGGCTTAGCCTACCGCCTGGTACCCATTAAAAACAATCAAGCTGGTGGACAAGTAGGACGCATCAACACAGAAATCATGTATAACAACATGATGAATAAATTCGCCTGGGGTGGCATGGACAGCGGAGAAGACATCTACCTGAATGATCAGAACCGCAGGATGACCATGAATTTCAGGAATAACTTTGCCAGACTGGCCATGGAACTGATCAAGGAAGGCAAGAACGACAAGGCTGAAGCTGTGCTGGACCGGGCTATAGAAGTGATGCCCGACGCTTTATCACCCTATAACTATTTTGTGACGCCCATCGCTGAAGCGTATTTCCAACTTGGAAGGAAAGAGAAAGGAGCGGAAATTCTAAGGATCTTGCTCGACCATAATCTGGATAACCTGGATTACCTGGCCTCACTGGATCCTGACGAGATCGCCGGCCTTAAAAATGATGTCTCTACTGAGATCAGTGTTCTGCGCTCGATCGATTATCAAGTGAAACAGAATAAGCTGGACAGTCTGTCGGGACGCATCGATTCCTCGATCCAACGTTATGAGGCGGCATTCTCAGGAAGGCAGACTCCTCCTCAGATACCTCAGGGCACGCAGTTCCCCGGTGAATCAAATTAACAGGTATGTATCCTGTGCGCATGCCCCTGCTGGTGCAAAAAGCTCTACCGGATGCTTGGTGGCGCATGGATGCATCCGGGAAAAATCTTTACCTGACTTTTGATGATGGGCCCACGCCCGGTGTGACCGATTGGGTGCTGAACGAGCTTGAACGATTTGATGCCAGAGCCACCTTCTTTGTACTTGGAAAGAATGTTGAAGCACATGGCCTGCTATATGATGATATCATCCGCAAGGGCCACAGTACGGGAAACCACAGCTACTCCCACCCTGACGGATGGAAGGTTTCCAAGGGCCAGTACCTGCAGAATGTGGCTGAATGCAAGCCATGGGTTAACAGCCGGTTGTTCCGTCCTCCGTACGGTCACCTCACACCTGCCCAATACCTGAAGCTGAAGAAAGAATATACCGTGGTGATGTGGGACGTACTTTCCGGTGATTTCGACGGAAAGATAACAGCAGCACAATGCCTGGGTCAAACGTTGGAAAGTTGCCGGCCAGGATCGATCATCGTGATGCACGACAGCCTGAAAGCGTTTGACAAGCTTAAAGTGGTACTCCCGGCTTTTCTGAAGGCCATGACGGAAGAGGGCTATTCTTTCCTGCCTTTGCCTTCCGCTTAATAATTCAATGGTAGGGTGCGGGTAAGCTTGGTCTCCGAAAGGATGACCGTGGTTTGCATGGAACCGATCTCCTCCATGCTGCTGAGTTTTTCGGAGATCAGTTCTTCAAAGGCACCAATATCCGGTACAACCACTTTCAGAACATAATCGGCCGCCCCTGTCACCTGATAACATTCCATGATCTCGGGGATTTCCTGAACCTGACGTTTGAAATTCACGATGGCATTGTTCACCTGCCGGGTCAGAGAGACCTGGATAAATGCCTGGATCTCCAAACCTACCTTACTCTGATTTACCACCCCGTGATAACTTTCTATTACCCCGGCATTCTCAAGCTTTTTGACCCGCTCCAGGGTGGGAGCCGGGGAAAGACCTATCTCCTGGGATAGGCTGAGATTGGTGATCCGTCCATTCTCCTGAAGTATCTTTAGAATCTTCAGATCGGTTTTATCGATCTTATCAATTGATGAACCCATGAATCAGAATTTAATTTTGACGCGCCTGTGGATGTTTTTCAAATATGCTGCAATAATACGACTATTACCCAAAATAACTGTAGCTACAACCGAATCAAAGCGAAACTATTCTGAGGCAAAAAGGGAGGATGCAATATGATCTGAAACGCATCTACCCTCTGGGGTCAATACAATATTGCCTCCTTGTTCACGGAAATGATGCGGGTCAATTTGCCTCAATTCACTTTGAAATATATTAAGAAAGCTTTCTCCAAATTTGCTTTGGATTTCAATGAGATTACAACCCCATTGGGTTCGTAACCGTGTCATGACGTATTCATTGTACCTGTCATACAATGTGAGATTCTCCGCAGTGTAAGGCCGGCGATGTTCCTGAAGCAGTTCTTTAATATAAAGATTGTTGTTGCTTATGTTCCAACTGCGGACCTCGCCGAACAATGAATGAGCCGACGGGCCGATGCCCATATAATCCACCCCCTGCCAATAGGATGTATTGTGCTTTGCATACATCCCATCTTTTGCAAAGTTTGATACCTCATATGCCTCGTATCCCTCACTACCCATCAGCTCATAAAGCATGATCATCTGAGCAGCCACGCGGGTATCCACGGCCACTTCCATTTTACCTTTCTTCACCCTGTGTCCGAAAACGGTTCCCGATTCTATTGTAAGGGTGTATGCAGACAAATGCGGGATATCAAGTGATATGAATTTCTGTATGGCTCGTCCCCACGCTACATTATCCATATCGGGCAGGCCGTAAATCAGATCCATAGTCAGGTTTTCAAAACCAGCATCCTTTGCCTGGTGAATAGAGGCAAGTGCCTGCTCCCCGTCGTGAGCCCTGTTCATCCACTTCAGGATATGGTCGTCAAAAGATTGAACCCCGATGCTCAGCCTGTTGACTCCGGCAGACCTCCAGTCTCGCAAGCTCGTTGTATTCACATCGTCAGGATTCACTTCCAGCGTCACCTCCGCATCACCCCTAATCCCGTAATCTTTTTGGATTGCTTCCATCAGATCTGCCAGTTCACCGGGAGTGAGCAAAGACGGACTTCCTCCTCCGAAATAAATTGTTTCCACAGGACCGTATGACCATTCAGGATTGCGAAGCCTGAGTTCCGCAAGCATGGCATCCACCATTTTACGCTGGTTTTTACGCGTAGTGGAAAAGTGAAAATCACAGTAGTGGCACGCCTGCTTACAGAAAGGAATGTGGAGATAAATGCCTGCCAATTTATTGTGCTAAAGAATTTGTTATTCCAAGGTAGAAATAATCACTGACTAAAATTATATCGTCAGGAACCCTATGAACAAGGCGGTTTGCATTTTTTGCAAATATCCATCGATGGTTCCCTATAATCTGCCAAGGAATTTCACTTACAACCTCCTACTTTTGATCCAGTACATGAAAAGAAAGAAAAGCATGTACAAGGCACACCATAACACCAACACCTATGAAGAAGTTGTTTTTTATGCTTGGCACTGCGCTGTTAATATGCAGCCTGCCAACAGTACAGGCCCAACACAAAACAAAAAATAAAAGTTGGATTCACGGTGAACAAACACCATCACAACGTATCACTGCTGGAACCGACTACACATTCAGTACGTCTACCGGAACATACCAGGATCTCAGCGGTGCCACGGTTGTAAGCGCCGGTGATATTTGGGACGATCCCGAATACGTGGTTCCTATTGGATTTCCTTTCCAACTATATGATCAAATGACTGACTCCGTGTATTTCGCAATTGATCTGGGCGGATCAATATCAACAGTTGTTGACCCGAATACGTACGAGGCAGACTATATCATCGTACCGCTTTATGCAGACCTGGTAGACCGTGGCAGCCTGGGTAGTACACCCCTTTCTCCAATCAGCTATAAGGTGGATGGCAATCCCGGCAGTAGAATCTTCAAACTTGAATGGAAGAATGCCGGATTTTACAATGAGGTGGATTCCCTTGGAACTTTGAATGATTTCATCAATTTTCAGGTTTGGTTGTACGAAGGCTCCAACGATGTGGAGTTTCGGTATGGACCCAGCCTGGTAAACAATCCGGAACTGGACTATTATACCGATTCCGATTCAACAGCCTATGGTCCGTTGGTTGGCCTTAGCAATTATGACTTCAACAATTCCTATATTCTGGATGGCCCGGCAAGCAATCCAACATTGGTGTTTGTAGAAGACTATCTCACAGGATCACCACCCGATGGCATCATCTACCGCTTCGCGAAGAATGCAACAGGTGTAAAGGAAAGCGCCGCATCGCTTAATCAGGTAAACGTTTACCCGAACCCCGCGACTTCCGTTGTTCATTTCTCTTTTAAAGAACCTTTGCATCAAACCACCAAACTGGTTCTTACCGACCTGACCGGACGGACGGTTCGCGAGGTAAACAATACCCACAGTCGTAATATATCAATTACAACTGACGAACTGGAACCGGGAATTTATCTCTACCAGGTAACCGGAAACTCACAGGTCGTTGCGACCGGAAGGGTGGTTATTGAATAATATTATTTGCGGAAAGAATATAATAATAAGGCCAGGCATTAAGTATATATATGAATGATCTTTGTTAGCAAAACCCAACACCATTGCTAACCAACATGCCTTCAAGAACGTTGCAGTTGATCAAACATATCTTACAATGCCTGGCCTTTATTTTTTGCATTACCCTGCCCACTTATGCCCAGGTGGTCAACGGATATGTGCTGGATGAGAACAACACCGGCATACCGGGAGCCAACATCTACATAAAAAATACAGAAACCGGCACCGCCACCGATTCAAAAGGGCGCTACTTCTTCCGGTTTGAAAATGCCGACAGCTATGAACTCATCTACTCGGTGGTTGGCTATAAGACAAAATCCATTTGGGTTACGGTTAAACCTGGAGAGTCGGTCCGACAGGATGTATGGATGGAACCTGAAAAGATCGGTCTGGAAGAAGTGGTGGTGACCGCAAAAAGAAAAGATCCGGCGTATGACATCATCCGGAAAGTTATTCAAAACAAGGACCGGTTCAGCGAACAATACCAGGGCATCCGTTACCGGCAGTACTGCAAAGCCAACCGGATATTAAAAGAATCACAGGAACAGGAGAACGAAAAGACAAATGACGACACGGCGGACCTGCGCGGACAACTTATGAATGACACACTATCCGCGGATAGTGTCCTCACAAAATACCAGCCATCAGTCAGTGTATTCGAACGTCGCGTAATCATCCACCGCAGGCCACCTCATGACTTCAAAGAGGTGGTGGAAGCTGAAAAAAAATCCGGAAACACCCACAACCTATATGAAGCCAGTCCTACCAGGGGTGAGTTCAACATTTACAATAACCTGATCCTGATGGAAGATGTTTCGGAAACACCATTCATCTCTCCCCTCAGTCGCCTGGCTACGATCAGCTACCGTTACAAACTGGAGTCCTCGGATTTTGATCTGGATGAAGAACTCATCTACAAGATCAGGGTCTGGCCCTGGAAACATGGGAACAGCACATTAGAGGGTTATCTATGGATAGGCGCCAAAAGCTTGTCCGTGATTCGCCTGGAATTGTCCATCGAGAAAGGCGCCATGCTTTGGTACGATGCTTTTGAGGTAAGACAAGATTTTGACTGGATCCGTGACACGATCACCCTGCCGGTTCGAACAGAATACAACTATTCCGTAGGAAAAAGAAACAAGTCGGCATTCCGTGGCACCACCCTGGTGATCCGGTCCGACTTTGAGATTGACCCTGTTTTCAAGCCTCGCTTCTTCAACAATGCCATTGGTGAGGTGCTGGAAGGCGCAAGGGAAAAAGACACCACTTATTGGAATCTCGAACGTCCTGAACCTTTGACCCAGGATGAACAAAAGAGCATCTTTTATCACGACAGTGTAAAAGCATACCTGACGAGCGACGTTTATCTGGACTCCCTCGAACGGGAATACAACAGGGTTACACTCGGTAAGCTGGTTTATCACGGACAAGGTCGTCAGATAAGAAAAAAGAAAAAGGGTTGGTATTTCGGCAGCCTGCTTGACTTTGTCCAGCCCGTCAGACCCGGTGGCGTAAGGGTCGCGCCCTATGTATCATACACCAAGATGTTCGAGAATAAAAAGTTCATCCTGGTATATCCGGGTGTGAGCTATGGCTTCCGAAATAAAGATTTTAAAGGTTCTATCAACTCCCGAATCCGTTATGACGCTTTCCACCGGGGAATGATCAACATCAATCTTTATCACGATTTCACTACCATTTTTCCCAATGATGCCCTCCTGAACCAAATACGCCGTTCCAACTTTGCGGAAGAAGACGGACTGGAGGTGATCCATTCGCGTGAAATATTCAATGGTTTTTATCTGGGCACTTATGCCTTTTACAAACACACGTATCCTATCAGCGATTACGAATTCGGAAGCCTGGCAGACAAATATGTCGCCGACAACAGGCCCGTTGACTTCGAGCCTTTCCGGTCAGTGGTGGTAAGCGCGTGGATGGGCTATACCTTTAAACAGAAATTTATCAAAGAACCCAAACAAAAGATCGTTCTGGGTTCCAAATGGCCAACCATACGTTTTGCCTACAAGAAAGGACTGAAAGGCTTCTGGGAAAGCAACATTGACTTTGACTATGCCGAGGCCATGATCACGCAACGCATCCAGATGGGAACTTTAGGAACTTCGAATTATTCTGCACTGATTGGCAAGTTTCTTAACCAACGCAAGGTTCCGTATGTCAATCATAAGATCCTGCCTCGCGGTGACATTTATTATTCCAATCCGCTGGCCACATTCCAGCTTCTTGACAGTACCCTTCATCTGTTCAATGTATTCTACGAGCTTCATTACATACACCACTTCAACGGGGCAATGATCAACAACATTCCTTTGGTGAAAAAAACACGGGTCTACCTTGTTGGCGGAGGTGGTGCATTGTATGCAACCGACAACAACCTCAGATACATTGAAGGGTTTGCAGGAATTGAGCGAGTCATCCGGATTCAACGCCAACGTATCCGTTTGGGCGTTTATGGTGTACTGGCCGAATCGAACCAATCCTTTCCGAAAGGCAATGTCAAGTTCTCCCTGGAATGGTTCAGTAACAGGAGAAATGAATGGAACTGGTAGTGCCCAGCAGCACTAAAAATCTATTTTGTAATAGAAGATAGGAAGAAAGCCAAGCTGGTACTCTTCCCTTAGCGGCGGGTTTCCACCGGTATAAGATTGCTTAAGTATGTTCTCCTGACCAGTTACATTCACCAGATCCAGACCGATCTCGTGGGTCAGCCTGGATGCATTGATCTTGTAATTCAACTTCAGATCAGCGCGGAAGTAATTGCGAAATTGTTTGCCGTTGCGCTGGCTGTCATCATAAACGGCATAACCTACGGTTTGGGATGAATCAACAAGCACCGGTGTATACCGTCGTCCTCCTGCCCAGGTGATCTTACCGCCGACACCAAGGCTTGTCTCCCGTTTAGCTTTCCATTGAAATTCATATCCGCCCAGAAAATTGGTGGAAAAGCGGCCGTTGAAGGAAGTCGGATATGTCATACCATTGCTGCCTTCGTATTTCTAATCATACAATGACGTGGTGATCATCCCGAACCAGTGGTCATGAAAGAAGCGTTCCAGGGTAAGCTCCACACCCATGTTACGTCCTCTACCTTTATTCATCATGCTGTCCGGAAAGAACCGGTTCAACTCCGTACCCTCATTCAGAATGGAGTACGATGATCTGTTTACTTCTACAGGCACTTTGTAGAGTTGTTGGTAATAAGCTTCCACTTTTAATCTGCACTCTTTACGTACAGCATTATCATAAGCCACCACATAATGATTGCTTCTTGAAAAACCGGTATTCCTGTTGGCCATCATCACCCTACCCATGGCATCATACTCATGAACAAAATATAAATAGGTGGGCATCATCTGGCTGTGCATGCCTATTCCTGCCGACAAAGACTGCGTGGGTTTGATCTTCCACTTGATACCCGCCCTTGGTTCAATGGCAAGGGCATTATTCAGTGTAAGGTACTGTCCATGCATTCCAGCAGTAACCGTAACCTTATCAGACTGCTTCCACTGCCACTGAAGAAACCCCTGGTTCAGGTACATCCCCCCGGCATAATCCAGCCGGGTGATGAACTTCTGTAGCGATTCGTCAAAGGTGCTGTCGGCCATATCCACGCAGTAGTGATCGGATATAAATCCTGCTTTTAGTACGTGTTGATTGCTGAGTTTGTGGTTGACAAATACTGAAAGTGCATACTTGTCCTGATAGAAATTATAACCCAACACGTGGTATAAACTATCCAATACAAACAAGCCATTGTCAATATGCCGGATAAAGCGTTCGTTGGAATTTCTCTGGTGTTCCCTGGACATGGAAAGGGTTACCTTCGCATACGTCTTCGGACCCAATGATTTTGTATAGTTTGCGCCCAACACACCCATACCGGTGCTGTAGTATTCATCTACATCCGCATCGCCGTAGATGTCTACTTGATTGGGGTCAGTCACGGTACTTTTCACCAGATCAATGTGGCTGAGGCCACCGATGCCGAAAAGAGAAAAATCCCCTGACTTTTGCGTGGGAAAGTTGAGTTTAAAAGAACCATCCTGGTAGTATGGCACTGCATCGGTGCCTATGCGAACGCCCAGATAACGGAACATTGCCAGCGTGGAATAACGGTAGTTTACAAGGTAGGATGCACGTCCTTTTCCCGGGAGAGGCCCTTCCGCCAACAACTCCGTTCCCAGAAAACCCCATTGACCGGAGAACTCATGTTTTTCATCATTGCCTGACCGCATACGCAGATCAAAGACCCCGGAAACGGTGTTGCCGTATTCGGCAGGGAAGGCGCCGGTCATGAAGTCTGACGTTGATAGCAATTTGTTGTTGAGAATGGAAACCGGTCCACCGGACGTACCTGCCACGCCAAAATGATTGGGATTGGGAATATTCACCCCTTCGAGCCGCCATAACAGTCCGATGGGCGAATTTCCCCTGACGATAATATCATTGGAGGAATCATCAGATCCCTGCACGCCGGCAAAGTTACTGGCCATACGCGCCGGATCACCGCGACTTCCGGCGTACTTTCCGGTTTCATCAACAGAGAATGCGCGGGAACTTACCAAAGACATCTGGTTGAGCGCATCTCCGGGATTTTCTGTAGCCGTAACAACCACCTCTGCCAGCTTTACCGCAGACTCTTCCATAAGTACATCCAGGATCACTTCCTTTCCCGAGTTAACCATGACGCCCGGGATCACCTCCGATTGATAACCGATAAAGCTCACGATCAGGGTATATCTGCCTAATGGAACTTCTTCCATACGATACAATCCATCGGGATCCGCCTGTACACCTTGTATCAAAACGGAATCCTGGTATAGCGCCACGGCAGCAAACGGCATGACAGCACGGGTATCTTTATCACGTACCTGTCCACAAACGGTTTGCGTGGTTTGTTGTGCAAGCCCGACCTGTGTGAAAAACAGGATAAAACAGAAGGCAACCGTAAGGGCATATCTCATACCCCTCAAAGTTAAACTTTTACCTTTTGGATCATCGACCTGCTCCGATGTATACGTTCACTGGTCATTTGGGTGCGTTCATAAAAATGCCAGAAACACTTCCTGTTAATGGATATCCCCAGTTTCTTATCTCCACCGAACCGGACTTTTCTGTTGATCATGGCATCCAGGAATGCCAGGTAATGAAGTATTCTGGCAACCGTGTCGGTTTGTCGCTGACTTCCAATAAAACGTTGCCACCCCCGGACCAATCCACCGGGCCAGGTCCCGCTTCGCGCCAGGGAAAGCGCCACAAGGTCTTCCACATCCGCAGCAATCACCACATCGTACCCTTGTCTGATTCCCTTGACCACCTTACATTTTTGACCTTCAATGATCATGGTCCATGCACCACCACCTACCCCGGAAAGCCGGTACAAGATGCTAGCTGTTACGCCTTCCGCTTGTTCGGCCCGGAAATGAGCCGGGCGATATTCACGCATAAACCAATCGGTGAGGGGGTTGGTATAGCTGGCATCCAGACCCTGCCATTTCCCGTTGGGCTGCAACATATCCCGGAGATGAAACACATTATCACCGAACTCGGTCAGCAGCAAACCTCTTACATTCATGGGTCCTACGAAAAACCATCCGGGTTTCATGAACTCCTCATCCGACATCTGCCGGTACCTGTCCATCAGGCGTTCACTTTCCAGCATGAATGCATCAAGTAAACGATGAACCGGCATGTCGCGGTACTGCATAATTTCCCTTTCTCCCCTCAGGAATGTATCAAATTCTTTAGGTGCCACTTCATTGTCGTTCAACGCACGGTCTAACAATTGGTGAAAATTAACCACTTTGGCCCGGGTGATATTCACCAGCACATCCCGAACCCGCCATCCGACATATGGCGAGCGTCTGTTCCATTCGTGATCTGTGAAACCGGCAACCGAATCAAACAGGTCAGCGTTGAAATTTTCAAACAGGTTGATCCATTCGGTTCTGGAAAGTTGTGTAAAATCTGTCATGGCTTCCGGGATTGATCTTTTTTCAACACCAAACAACTCCTCTGCTTTGGGATATCCTTTCATGCGTCATGGAAGTCCGCTGATAGAAGTGCCAGAAACATTTCCGGTTGACAAACATGCCCAGGTCACGGTCGCCCATAAATCTGAACCGGCGATGTTTGAAGGCATCTGCATAACTGCCATAGTGAAGTATGGCAGCGACCACATCGCTCTTCCGGTTTACGCCGGCGAACCAATCCATGCTGCGTGCCAGCGACCCTAACCAGGGTGAAGTTCTGCCAAGGGCCGTGGAAACCATATCCTCAGCGGATGATTCGATAACGGCATCATAATCGTGATGCGCTCCCTGTGACATGATGCATCGGTTGTTCACTATGCGCATGGTCCAGGTACCGCCGCCCACACCACTCAGGCGGTATTGGATACGCGCATGGATGTGATCCGCACGATCGGCGCGGAAGTGTGCCGGACGGTATTCACGCATGAACCAATCCACCAGAGGTTCCGAATATGATGGGTCGAAGCCCTGCCATTTTCCGTTGGGTTGCAACATGTCACGAAGATGAAATACATTATCACCGAACTCAGTAAGCAGCAACCCCCTAACATTCAGCGGACCGACGAAGAACCATCCGGGTTTGAGAAAATCTTCATCGGACATATGGCGGTAACGATCCAGGAGGTAGTCGCTTTCCGTCATGAACTCATCAAGCAGCACACCGATCGAAACATGTCTGCGGGCTTCCACTTCACGTTGGCAGCGAAGAAAGGTATCAAACTCCTTTGGAGCAATGGGGTAATCGTCCAGCGCCCTATCCAGGGAAGGATGAAAATTAACCACCTTGGCCCGGGTGATGTTGGCCATCACATCCCTTACCCGCCAACCGAGATAAGGAGTACGGCGGTTCCATTGTTTCCGGGTCAGACCTGTTACCGAGTTATATAAAGTGGTGTTAAACTCTTCTATGAGTTTGATCCAGTCTGTTCGTGAAAGTTGGGTGAAATCTTTCATAGTAGTGTGTGTTTCGGGGTGATGATATCCCATTGATGTTTGTTAGAAAATAAAGCCCAGAAGAATTCCCCCGGTGATGACATAAGGGAATCTCGTATATATCCGGGCATGGGTAAATGCGAAGTCGGAATCGCCTATACCAAAGCCGAAGCCCACGTGGTAGTCTACCACCATGTGATTCAGAACCCGGTTTTGCTTACCCACACTCAGTAGTAGTGCACTTTGGCTAGATGCCTCTTTCTTCACACCGTAATATTCCGGATGGCTGAATGAAGAAAATACCACTTCTGGCTTGAGGTAGGTACATTGAAAACGCATGGAATCAACGTGAGAAGTAAGCACCTTGAGTCCAAGTCCGAAATAACCTCCCGAATTATCACGGTACTCTTCACCTACCCCAATATATCCGCCCCGTGTAACAATATTGACGCCCGCTCCCACATGTTGCTCCCACTCCAGGTTGACGTGTCCGAGTGCGGGTGCCAGGATGCCCGTCTTAATAGCTGTTTGAGGGTATCTCGATTGGCCCGATGTTGACAATGTCATCAACAAAGACATTACTATTATGAAAGTTCTAATACCGGAGATATTCATGATCTTGGGTTTTGGTTACCCCAAACCTAGCGCGGTCTCATGGCGAAGTGAAACGGAATTATGCCGCCCTTATCAGCGGATTCTTAGAAATTGCAAACCGAAAGTTGGTTCGGACAGATTTGCACATGCATTTGCAAAAAATGCAAATCGCCTTCGGATTTTTGATATTTTTAAAAAAAAATAGCGTGATCGAAACGGCCTCCATACAACAGCACCTCATCAACCAGGTCAAATCCTCCTTGCCCTCCGGAGCATCTCTTGTCACTGAGATCTCCGACCTGCTGGACGTAAGCAGTGATAGTGCTTACCGGCGCATACGGGGCGAAAAGGAATTCTCCATCTGTGAACTGGAAAAGGTCTGCCGGCACTTCGGTGTATCATTCGATGGGCTGATGGGACTGTCATCTGAGAATGTGGTATTCCGGAATGTGGCGCTGGAAAGCCAGAACTTCAATATTCACCAATACCTACAGGGCATTGTAAATGACCTGCAAATGACGGTGAACTATGAGAACGCCCGGATCACTTATATGAGCAAAGATGTTCCGATCATCCAGTTGTTCCAGATCCCGGAAGTGGCCGCATTCAAAACATTCGTGTGGATGAAGACCATGGCCGGATTCGCCGATCTCGAAAAGGCCAGGTTCAACGTAGAGATGATGGATGATAAGGTGGCTGAGCTGGGCAATCAGATCATCGATCTCGCTATCAAAATCCCGACAACCGAAGTGTGGAGCCAAGAAACATTGGTGAGTATGATCTCACAGATCCGGTACTATTGGCAAACCGACGTATTTGAAAGCAAAGAAGACGCTTTGTTCCTTTGCAGTAAACTCAAAGTGCTCATTTCTCATGTGGCCTCCGAGGCAGAACATGGGTTCAAATATCATTGTGGCGGAAACCCCGGGGGTATACCAGGTACCTATCAATTTTATATCAATGATCTGGTACTGCCCGATAACAACATCCATATTGCCATGGGAGATAAGCAGGCGGTATACGTCAGCCATAATGTGATGAACTACCTTGTCACCCATGATACAGGCTTTTGCGACAGGACCAAGAATATCCTGGATAATCTTACCAAACGCTCTACCCTGGTTAGTCAGGTGGCGGAACGTGAGCGAAGTATTTTCTTCCGGAAACTGCAAAACAAGGTGGATGCAGTTATGGCAGACATAGACAAAGCCTGATCATACACCCCTCCTTGTCTGGCAAGCTATATATCGTCCCCACCCCCATCGGCAACCTCGAGGACATTACCCTCCGAAGCATGCGTGTCCTGAAAGAGGTTGATGCCATCCTGGCGGAAGACACCCGTACCAGTAAGAAACTGATGATGCACCTGGGTCTTTCGACACCATTGTCCGCATTCCATCAGCACAACGAACACCAGGCCCTGGAAAGGGTGATGGATAGATTAAAGAACGGAGATGTTCTTGCCCTGATCAGTGATGCAGGGATGCCTGGCATCTCTGATCCGGGGTTTCTTCTGGTGAGGGAATGTATCCGGTCCGGCATTGCCTACGAAACCTTACCAGGTCCTTCTGCATTGCTGCCCGCCCTGGTTAATTCCGGATTGCCAACCGACCGGTTTACCTTTGAAGGATTTCTGCCACATAAAAAAGGGAGACAGACCCGCATTGCACGCTTGACAGAGGAAGATCGGACCATGGTCTTTTTCGAATCTCCACATCGCCTGCTGAAAACACTTGAACAATTGTCGGAAGCCTTCGGCAAAGACCGGCAGGCGTCTGTGTCGAGAGAGCTGACCAAACTGCATGAGGAGAACATCACCGGCACCTTGTCGGAATTGCACAGCCATTTTTCATCCAAAGCCATCAAAGGAGAGATTGTGTTGGTGGTTGCGGGGTGCGCTGTTTGACCTTTTATAATTTCAATTGCATGCAATTGAAATTGGTTTAAAGCCAAACAAATAATGAGAATAGATATGCTTACTTTCTTTTTCCTTGATGAAAAAGAAACAAAAAATCAAGAACGAACGATGCTATCATCCCGCTCTGAAGTAATGCTAAAACAATGCAAAAGTAGTGGGTATGCACCCAAAGGCTTAGGCCCCTTTTGCTTGTTTTAACGCATCACTTCATTCACATCCTTCCCACGCCCGCCGTTCGTTCCTGCCATCACACTTTGGCATTCCGGGAGCAGCAACATCGAGCTATACGATTGTAATTCACTGCCTGATATATGGCATTGCATTTCGGACAAAAACAATATTTCCTTACTTTCACTTTCATATCCGTAACCATATGAACAAAATTTTGATCGCAGCATGTGCGGCGTTGTTACTTTTTTCCTGTACTTCCAAAACACCGACGAACAGACCCCTCTCCGAAATTTTCTCGGATATCAACCGGAATGTGACGGCTCACTCCTCGGGATACGATGATCTCCGGGAGGCCACCTCCACCATCGGTCACCGACTCACCGGTAGTGAGAATGGGGCAAAAGCTGAGGTTTTTGTTTTGGAAAAATTCCGGAAGTACGGGTTTGAAGATGCTACCTATCTACCCTTCGAGGTCGAAGCCTGGGCACGAAAATCCATTTCCCTGGACATCATGTCTGACGACACCTCATTTTCTCTGAAAACAGTAGCCCTCGCCCATTCCCCGGTTCATGCCGATGTTCAGGGGCAGCTGATCTTTGCAGGGAGCGGATTACGCAAAGACCTGAAAAAATTGGGGGACGCCATTCGCGGAAATATCATCCTGGCCAATATAGGCCTGGAACCTCAGGACTCCACCGAGAAGAACCTGCATCGTTCTGAAAAAACCGCACTGGCCATTGATTTTGGTGCAGCAGGTGTGATCCTCTATAACCGCGTGGAGGGAAACATTCTGCTTACCGGCACCGCCTCCGTGACCGGAGAACTGAATCCCATTCCTGCCGCCAATATCTCCTGGGAAGATGGACAAATGCTGAAAGATCTGATGAATCAAGGTAAGCAACTCTCTGCCCATCTTGCCATGGAAAATGCCAGCAATATCATCAAAGCACGAAATGTCGTGGCTACCCTTCGCGGTTCCGGAAAACCTGAGGAGGTCATTCTGATCGGCGGACACCTGGACAGCTGGGACCTTGCCACCGGTGCCATAGACAACGGCATCGGATCCTTTACCGTACTGGACATTGCCCGTACCTTCAAAAGTGCCGGACTACATCCCGAACGCACCATCCAATTTGTAATGTTCATGGGAGAGGAACAGGGCCTGCTCGGCTCGAAGTATATGGCACAGCAAATGATCGCCAGCGGCGAGATTGATAAACTCCGGTACATCATCAACCTGGACATGTCCGGTAATCCAAAAGGTTTCAGCTGGTCCGGACGGGAAGAAATGAAAGATTTCTTCAATCATATCGGTACAACCATTCAAACCATTGATTCCACTTTTTCAAATGAAGGCAATGCGAAGTCTGGACTGCACAGTGACCATTTCCCTTTCATGCTTGAAGGAATCCCTGTTTTAGGCATGATCAGCAATATGAATGACAGCATCTACAAATACTATCATTCCAATGGAGACGATTTCAATCTGATAGACAAATCATGGATGGTGAACGGCACACGATATACGGCCATGGCCCTTTACGCCCTGGCAGATGCCGACTCCATTCCCGCAGGTAAACTGAACAGTGATGAGGCGAAGGAATTCTTTATCCGACAAGGATTCAAAGAAGAAATGGTGGTTGGGAAGACCTGGAAATGGGAAGAATAATGTGTACGGCATATACCGGCGAAGAAAAAAACTGCTTTTCAGTACAGAATAATCAACGGCCCTCAAAACAGACTTACGCACCAATCCTCCACCTAATCCCAGTTTACCCAAAACAATATTCTGTTTTACGTGAAGAGATTATTAATAACTGATATATTGTTTGGATTTAAGGGAAAGCCTTCGTTCCTTTGTGTTCTGAAATTAATGCCATGAGAAAGACCAACTACTTCTTCTTTTATTTTTATAACAGGTCCCACCGGGGAATCTGAGAGGAAGCGTTGCAAAAAAACATCACCTACAGGCCCCGAAAACTCGGGGCTTTTTTTTTGAATAAAATAACCATCGAATGAGTACAAAAAAGAAAATAGGGATCCAGGGAGTTGCAGCATCGTTCCACGATGTGGTCGCCCATCAGTATTTCGGGGATAACATTGAAACAATTGCATGCGCATCTTTCAAGACCCTGTGTGAGAAACTGGTGAGCGGTGAGGTGGACTTCAGCGTGATGGCCATCGAGAACTCGCTCTCCGGAAGTCTGCTCACCAACTACCGTCTGATCCAGGATCATCACCTGAAGATCATCGGTGAAAGGTACCTGCACATCCAGCAGAACCTGATGGCCCTTCCCGGGGTGAAGCTGGAGGACATCAAGGTGGTCCGGTCGCACCCGATCGCTCTGAGACAATGTGGTGAATATCTGGCCACCCACCCCGACTGGGAATTGCAGGAATACAACGACACCGCTGAATGCGCGCGCATCATTGCCGAAGAAAAGAATACGCATGCAGCTGCCATCGCCGGTTTGTATGCAGCCGAACACTATGGATTAAATATCCTGGAACGCGGCATCGAGACCCACAAGAAGAATTACACCCGCTTCATGATCCTGTCCACCATGGCAGAAGAAAGCACCGATCATAACAAGGCCTCGGTAAGCATCCGTCTGGGACACCAGGTGGGTAGCCTGGCCCAGGTGCTCAATATCTTCACACAGCACCACATCAACATGACCAAGATACAGTCGGTACCGGTGGTGGGTCAACCCAATGAATACACCTTCCACATTGATGTGGAGTGGGCATCATACCCGGATTATGAAAACGCCATGCACCAGGTACTGAAACACGTCAGCCACTTGTCCGTGCTGGGAGAATACAAAAAAGGAAATTTGGAACAACTATTAAATACGACAAACGATGAAGCCAGAATTGAACATTCAACCTATTGATACCTGGATGCCGGATCCCCAGAAACCGGTGATCATAGCAGGACCATGTAGCGCAGAAAATGCCGACCAGGTGATGACCACCGCACGCGGCATCGCCCGGCTGGGCAAGGTGAAAATTTTCCGCGCCGGCATATGGAAACCACGTACCCGCCCCAATTCTTTTGAAGGTGTGGGGGAAGAAGGCCTGAAATGGCTCAAGGATGTGAAGGAAGAGACAGGCATGCTGCTCACCACCGAGGTGGCCAACGCCGAACACGTTGAACTTTGTCTGAAGTACGGCATCGACATCCTATGGGTGGGTGCACGTACCACAGTCAACCCTTTCTCCGTGCAGAACATCGCCGACGCCCTAAAAGGAGTGGACGTTCCGGTCATGGTGAAGAACCCCATCAACCCTGATCTGCAGTTGTGGATCGGTGCACTGGAACGCATCCATGGGGCGGGCATCACCAAGCTGGCTGCCATCCACAGGGGATTCTCTCCTTTCGAGAAAACCCCGTTCCGCAACGTCCCCAAATGGGAGCTGGCGATTGAAATGAGACGGACCCTTCCGAACCTTCCGATGATATGCGACCCGAGCCATATCGCCGGAAGCCGTGAACTGCTGTCTTACGTTTGCCAGAAGGCAATGGACCTGGATATGACCGGACTGATGATCGAGACGCACATCCAACCCCGTGCAGCATTGAGTGATGCGGAACAACAGGTGACCCCGGAAGATCTCGGCAAGCTGCTTTCTTCCATCACCGTTCGGAAATCTTCCAATGAAAGCATTGAGTTCCGAAGCAAACTGGATCAGCTGCGCGCGGAGATCGACAAGCTGGATGATGACCTGCTGCATGTGCTCTCCACCCGGATGAAGGTGGCTGAGAAAATCGGTGAGTACAAGCGCGACAATGAGGTGACCATCCTCCAGCTGAACCGTTGGGAAGAGATCATGAACAAGCGCATGGAGATAGGCCAGGCTCTTGGCCTCAGTCCGGATTTCACCAAGCAGATGTACCAGATGATCCACAAGGAATCCATCCGGAAACAGGAGGAGATCATGAATACCGCTGTGAAAGCGTAGTTATGGGTTTTTAGTTTGTGGTTTCTGGTCATCCGGGAAAGCTCAGACTTCCATTAAAGAGCGTCGGGCGGAGATTGAATCTTCGCCCGATTTTTTTTGCAGCGAAACGGTTATCGTTCTCACCAAATTCCGTCGGGCTTTTCATTGCTACTCCTCACACTGCCGTGGTTTGCAATCAACTTTCCTTTTTAACGATCCGGCAGTGTTGCGGGGTATTCATTTCAATCCCGGCTGGATTGAACGGTTCTGAGGTTGTCGTAAACTCACCCTGTCAGGGTTTAAACCCTGACAGGGTGATGCGGGAATGATCTATCACAACATTTCTTCCTTAAATTCGCATGATGACCTCTGCTAAGAAACCAAACACAAAATCCCCCGAACTGGGATTTGGAACCAGGACCGGCGAGTTCCGGGCACGACTGATCAACCGTGATGGCACCTTTAACATCCAGCGGACCGAGACTTCGCGGTGGACAGCGGTAAGCATTTACCATGCCCTCATCCGCATGAAGTGGTGGAAGTTCAACCTGATCATCGAGGAGGACAGTCCTCTTTTTGGCATGGAAGAAAAGGATTTTGAGAAGCAACAGGTAGAATTTCTGATCTCCATCACCGGTTTTGATGACACCTTTTCGCAAACCGTACATAGCCGCTTATCCTATACCTGGGATGAACTGAAGTATGGCTTCCGTTTCATCAGCATCTTCGGTACCGATGATAAAGGGGTGACCACACAAAACATGAAGATGTTGAGTGATGTGGAGAAGGCACCACTTCCGGAATGGGCACAGGAGTTTAGTTTGTAGTTTTTGGTTTCTTGTTTGCTTTGCCCGCATCGCCTTCGCGTAGCCGCTATGGCGGAGCAAGGCCGAATCCCGTGCTTACGGGAGAAGGTGGGTGGTTAACCGAAGTCTGCAAACGTCACCAGTCAATTCAACATTTCATAGTCCCTCTGGCTACGCCTGAGCTCTGTGGTTCTCTGATTTCTCTGTGTTAAAAAAACGCGTGCTAAAAAATGTTTATCACAGAGGTTAGTGAGAGGCACAGAGGACACAGAGAAAATAAATATCATTCTCCCTGGCAATGCCTCAACTCTGTGTACTCTGTGGTTCTCTGATTTCTCTGTGTTAAAAAAACGTGTGCCAAAAAATGTTTATCACAGAGGTTAGTGAGAAGCACAGAGGGCACAGAGCAAAATGTTCCTGGTTAACATGATCATGCCAATGCCGTTGCTATTCATTTTTCATTCTTAATTCCTAATTCTCACCCACGTGATTTTTTTCACGCATTTGTCCCACAGGAATTTTTCCTTTTGATACATTAGCAACATGGAGCAACGATGGGTGATCAAAGAAGCCGGGGACCCGGAGGTGGTGGACAGACTCTCAAGAGAATTGAACCTGAGTCCGCTGCTGGCCAACCTCCTCGTACAACGTGGCATTACCACTTTTGAAGAAGCGCGCACTTTTTTCAGACCTACTTTGGATGATCTCCACGATCCTTTTTTGATGAAGGACATGGATGTTGCCGTGGAACGCATCGTCCGGGCTATTGACGGCAAGGAAAAAATCCTGGTCTATGGAGACTACGATGTGGACGGCACCACATCCGTTGCACTCGTCTACTCCGTTTTGAAATACCTCACCCCCCATCTTGACATCTACATCCCCGACCGCTACGCCGAAGGCTACGGCATATCCGAGCAAGGTGTCCGGTACGCGGCAGAGCATAATTTCAGCCTCATCATCGCACTTGACTGTGGCATCAAAGCCATCGACAAAGTATCGCTGGCTACCAGTCTGGGTGTAGACTTCATCATCTGCGACCATCACCTGCCTGGTGAACAGTGGCCGGAAGCCGTCGCCGTACTTGATGCCAAACGCCCCGACTGTGACTACCCTTATAAAGAACTCTCCGGATGTGGTGTGGGATTCAAGTTGATGCAGGCATTGGCTACCCGGTATGAAGAACTCAAAGCACCCCTGATGGACTGCCTTGACCTGGCCGCCATCTCCATCTGTTCAGACATCGTCCCGATCACAGGTGAGAATCGCGTATTGTGCCACTACGGACTGAAGGCCCTCAACGAACACCCACGCCCAGGCATTGCCGCACTGCTGCAGATGAGCCAGATGAAAAAAAACCTGACCGTCACCGATGTGGTCTTTACCATCGGACCTCGCATCAATGCCGCAGGACGCATGGAAAGCGGCCGTAAGGCAGTGGAGTTGCTGATATCAGAAAATGATGAGAGTGCTTCCACCAAGGGGGAACAGATCCATCTGAATAATTCCGAAAGGGTGAATGTTGACAAGGCCATCACGCGCGAAGCACTGGACCTCATCGCAGCAGACACTACCCTGCAAAGCAGAAAGACCACCGTGCTCTACAATCCGGAATGGCATAAAGGCGTGATCGGCATCGTGGCATCCAGACTCACCGAGACCTATTACCGCCCCACCATCCTGCTTACCCGGTCCAATGGTGTGGCTACCGGATCTGCCAGATCCGTCAAGGGCTTTGATGTGTACAGTGCCATCGAGGCATGTTCCGATCTGCTGGAACAGTTCGGTGGACATATGTATGCCGCCGGTCTCACCATCGCACTCGACAAGATCGAAGCTTTCACGCAACGTTTTGAAGAGGTGGTGAGCACACGCATCGAACCCCACATGCTCACCCCGGAAATTGAGATCGATGCGCAAATTGACTTCCCTGATATCACCCCGAAGTCCTATGCCATCCTGGAGCAGTTCGCCCCATTCGGTCCTGGAAACCTGGCGCCGGTGTTCACCACTACAAAGGTACTGGATCGCGGCTATGCCAAGTGCGTAGGCAAAGAAAATGAACATCTGAAATGCGACCTCTTCCAGGCCCTCTACCCCAACGTGCGCTTCGGTGCCATCGGCTTCCGACTCGGCGATCGCGTGGAACTGCTGCGTGCCGGCAACCCCGTTGACATCTGTTACACCGTGGAAGAGAACGAGTGGAATGGCAATACACGGCTGCAGCTGGTGCTGAAGGATTTGCGGGTGAGGAGGGGGTAGTTCTTATTTTCGGAAATCAATAGAAAACATGCAGCCTAACATTACCGTGCTGGCGCGGATTTGCAATCCGTGCAGGAATTTATTTATGTCATAATGCGCCTAATCAGTAATCTTGAGGGCTAGGCGTAAGCGCCGTATATTTGGTTCTTTACTAAAATCACGGATTGCAAATCCGCGCCAGCATGGCGTCGCTAGTGTAATCACGATAGTTCGAGTGGCAAAAATGTTTTTCATTTGGATGGTTTAACATCAATAATCAAGAAACCAGACATTATCATCTCCCTGAAATCCTTTCGATTTCTTCTTTTCATGCTCTATTTTACCTGTAAAACGTTCCAAGGTAGACTTAATGCTCAGCGGTTTTTCCGCTAACCTTTTCAATTCACTTTTCTCTACATTATTAATATTCTGGGGTTTATATGAAAATGATCCAATCTTTACCAAAAAAGTTTTAGAGTCATTTGCAACTGTAACGATATCGAAGTGTATAGAATATTCCCCGCCGGTTATTATAGTCCTTTCTATAAGTCTTAACTTTCTATCTGGTCCTAACGTATATCTTTTTTTCCAGAAATTTACAATAGTCACTTCTATTTGACCATTAGGGTATACTAAAAATTCACGTCCCCTTACCATCATTATCCAGCATGCAACTACAAGCAAACCTATAATACATATTATATCCCCGATTTCCAGGAGTCTATTAATCACTCCTCCATTATTGAGCATAAAGTGCAACAATGCACCCATTATTAGAAGAAAGAATACCAAAAAAAGCTTAGCTACTCTACTTCCTATACCAGAGACTAATCGTATAAAGCGGTCCGTCTCCTGTATTTTTACATTTGTATAATCTCTTATAATCATAGTATACTAATTTATGGAGAATGTCTGAGGTATCCTTTTGGCTTTACACCCGTTTCTGTCTTTGATGGCATGAATTGAATAGTCATAGATTTGAGAAACCCTTTCAACTTAGAACTACTAAATTGATATATTGCTCGCATAGTGAAATCCTGTATCTCATAGTTCATCTTCAACTGATTCACAGCATATCGCTGAATCTCTTTCGTAGTTTTTCTTAGTGCCCTCCGTGCTGGCGCGGATTTGCAATCCGTGCAGGAATTTAATTATGCAATAATGCGCCTAATCAGTAATCTTGAGTGTTAGATGTAAGCGCCGTATATTTGGCTCTTTATTAAAATCACGGATTGCAAATCCGCGCCAGCTAAGGGTCATGCTTTCTATCAAAAACTATCTATGCATATGCAGGTACAAAAAACATTATGAAGCAGATAAATATACTAATCACACTTATGATTGGTTGTGTTGGTTGCAATCAAACTAACCAATCAACAACCGCTGGTGACTACCAACCGAAAAATGATTCCTTGACTTCAGAAACCAAATCAGAAGTAATGGGAGACTTTACAATTTATGAGCACGACTTATCAATGTATAATGAAAAGTATTTCATGAGGATTACACCTGATGTAGACTCGGTTCTTAATAAGTATGAATCCAACATTCTGCTAACAAAGAAAACCGATACAATATTTAACAAGACCATTAACATCGATTCACTTGGCCTGACCATATTGAAGCATAGGATATTTGCAGACAGCACTGAATATTCTAGAATTGCTACTGACTATGAATTAAGAAAAGTTGTTTATCATGGCGTTCGAACAAATGACCTGTATTTTGAGGCAAAGATCGAATCTGAGAAACGACACAAAACGTTAATAGTACTTTTCCAAATATCATATTTATATAAAGACGAAATAGGAAAACTATTTGTCAATGGATTTAATGAAAATGGATTCGGTCCTAATGAAGGTGAAACAGAAAATAATAAGAATAGAGCGATTAAGGCTCTTTGACCAACCCTTGGCTCCGTGCTAGCGCGGATTTGCAATCCGTGCCACCTAAGGGGGCTTTTCAAAAAGCTCCGGCCAGCACTCTTCCCTTACTCCACAATCACCAATGCCACATTCCCTGCATTCCCATCTGCGGCAATGACCGACAGGCGGTACAGGCCCGGGGCCAGGTCCGGTGACAAAGAGATTTCCCCGTTGGCCCGATAAACACTTTTGGTAAACAACCTTTTGCCTTGCAGGTCATACACCTCAAGTGTGTAGTCTTGCGGATCTGCGTTGTGTAGTCGCAATGTGAACCGGCCATGACCCGGATTGGGGTATATGGAGAACATGGGCTGTGCCGGCACCATACCGGTAGATGTGGTTTGGATCACCACATTGGCACAGGAGGAGTCGGAGACACAGTTATCCGTTACCGTAAGGCATACCAGGTAGGTACCATTGGCGGCATAGACGTGCGACGGATTTTGCTGCGTGCTGGTATTGCCATCGCCGAAGTCCCAGAGCCAGCTGACCGGTGAACCCGAAGAGGTATCCGTAAACATGACCGTCGTGTCCGTCTGATTGATGTTGAACCCTGCTACCAGGACTTCACATATCCTGATGTTGTGGCAAACGGAATCCGTACCGCAACTGTTGGTCACTGTCAGGCAGGTGGTATAACTGCCAGGGGCTGAAAAAGTGTGCGTCGGGTTTTGTTGCGTGCTGATGTTGCCGTCACCAAAATCCCAGAACCAGCTTGTGGGTGCGCCTGCAGAAGTATCGGTATATGAAACCTGTAGGTTCGTTGCGGTGAAACTAAAACCCGGATCAGGCACAGGGCATGCCACCGTGGTAGTATGACACACAGAGTCCGTACCGCAACTGTTGGTCACCGTTAGACAGGTGGTATAACTGCCAGGGGCTGAAAAAGTATGCGTTGGATTTTGTTGGGTGCTAATGTTGCCATCACCAAAATCCCAAAGCCAGCTCGTAGGCACTCCCGAAGACGTATCCGTATAAGACACCTGAAGGTTCGTTGCGGTGAAACTAAAACCTGGGTCAGGCATAGGGCACGCCACCGTCGTGGTATGGCATACCGAATCCGTACCACAACTGTCTGTCACCGTTAAGCAGGTGGTATAACTACCGGCTGCTGCGTATGTATGTGTCGGGTTTTGCTGCGTGCTGCTGTTGCCATCACCGAAGTCCCAGAACCAGCTGGTCGGTACTCCCGAAGAGGTATCGGTAAAGGATACCTGAAGGTTCGACGCCGTAAAGCTGAAACCCGGGGTACATTGACCGGATGCCTGAATCCATGTCATGGTCGCCAACAATGCGGATAGTATGAAAGATGCCTGTGTTTTTCTCATCAGTGCGGGATTTTGGACAAGCCAAAATAAAAATAAAAGTGGAGTCAGCCGCTCAATGCTTTTTTTGCCATCAACTATTCTAAAGCATTCGGCAAAAAATAAATAAAACGTACTTTGTATGTGATGATGGAATCAGATCATAAAGTGTAAAAACAATGACGCGTTGTTGTCCTACAGGACCATATTCAAAAAACAAAACCCTATGAGAAAAATCATTTCATTCATGCACCTATCGCTCGACGGCTTTGTGGCCGGACCAAACGGTGAAATGGACTGGATCAAGGTTGATCAGGACATCTTTGATCATGTTGGTAAGCGCATCAGCCAAGGGGACGCCGCATTGTACGGCAGGGTCACTTACCAGATGATGGAGAGCTATTGGCCCACCGCAGCGGATCAACCCAATGCCACCAAACACGACATTGAGCATTCAAAGTGGTATGCCGGCGCCCACAAAATTGTTTTGTCCACAACAATGAAGGACGCCGGTTTGTCTAACACTACCATCATCAACCACAACCTGGCGGACAGCATCAATGAAATAAAACAATCCGGCGGGAATGAAGACATCCTGCTTTTCGGTAGCCCCACCGCCACACATTCCCTCATTCAACAAAGCCTGATTGACGGATACTGGCTGTTTGTAAACCCCATCATTCTTGGACAAGGCATCCCATTGTTCACAAATATCAAAGAGAAAATAAAACTCAATCTACTATCCACCCGACAATTTGCCTGCGGGGTTACGGAGTTGAATTATACGGTAGACAAGTTATAACTTCGAATCCCATATCAGTCCCTCTGCTACAATCCAACATTGAAATCATCACACCACCCACATCCTATGAAAACACATGGCTTTTGGTTCCTGAATACGCTTGTAAAAATCCGGATATCCGGTGATGACAACGCAGATCATATATCGGTACTGGAACATCATGCACCCCACGGTGATTCCCCTCCCCTTCACATCCACCACACCGAAGACGAAATCTTCGTGGTACTTGAAGGGGTATTCCGGTTTGTCATCGGCGGTGATGAACACCAACTTCAGGCCGGAGAAACCATATTGGCCCCCAAAGGAATCCCTCACGCTTACAGGGTTGAATCCACAAGCGGCGGCAAATGGCTGACCATGACCACCGGGCACGACTTCGAAAATTTTGTGAAGGCGGTTTCACGACCTGCTGAAATGGATTCCCTCCCAGAGCGTCATGGGCCACCAACGGAAGAATTCAAAGCAGAACTTTCCTCGCAATCATCCCGACATAACATCGAGATTGTCGGGCCACCTTTGCACTGAGAACAATAGTTGCCAACTCATGGATCCCAACTTGTCATATTTTACGTACTGCCCTCCCAAATCAAATTCCCACGGACATACGGTCAGGGACAATAATGTGAGGCGAGCAACCCAGAAAGTCATTGACAGTTTTGTCGACTGTTTTAATGCAACGTCTGACAATAGACTGGAGCTGGTATTGTATTATGATAAGGATCACGAATTGGAAATTGCCCACAGGACACGTGAGAAATTAACCGAATATTTAGGTCCTCTAAAGGGAAAATGGGACAACCCCGGATTTGCACATATGAATAATTATTTTTCGTGGAGATGCGAGAATATAAACATTCTTGACTTCCTGGCCTACACAGAGACATTGAAGAATAATGACTTTCTACCCTTGCATAAATATTGGATAAGCTCCTTTTACCACTACGGAAAAAGCCCCGACCCGAATGGACATATCATGTGCTCCATCCAACAGGGAAGACTTTTTGTTATGTTGAACCTCATTATTCCATATCCGATTAATGATGACAGATGCTATGAATTGATTTACAAATTTCACAAATCCCTCCCATTCAAATTAAATGGCAATCACTTCCGGCGCCTCGGACAAGGAAAAAGAGGATACAACCGATGGAAATTAGATGAAGAAACCCAAAACCAATTGAACGAGTGTTTAATAAAATCGAAAAAGAAATAAAGACGGCTACCATACATTAGTTGAAAAATATACTTATCACATTAACCCTGTTATCAATCGGTTGCAGTGACTCTGGGAACAGGAATCTATGCTTTCACAAGGGATCCCGGAGAAGAAGGTTGGGGATATCTTGCAGCGATAATGATCTGCCTCTTTTCGATGATTCCGTTGGCCATTGATCTGATCATGAGGTGGAGAATAAAAACCACAGACAAAACTTCACGATCCAGGCACCAATAGCTATTGGAATCACATGGTTATATTGGAGGTGGGAGTTCATCGGATTCTGAAATTGAATATGCCCTACAGAACATAAGGAACACTTAACCGACTATGTCCAGACAAAAGATCATCACCCTGCTTAAGATCGTTGCCATTCCCACGGTGTATGCGTTGTTGTTAAGGACAGTATTCGGGGAATCCACCTGGAGCGGGGTCTTTAACATGATGTCTAAAACATTTCTGTTCCTCCTGCCCTCCATCGTTGGCGCACTGACCGTGTATTTCTCAAGCATTGAAAGGGTGGAAAAATTATCGTACAGATTCTTCGCACCATAGCTACCCATCCTGGTTTTCTTTTTTATAACCCTCCTTTACCTGATAGAAGGTTGGCCTTGCCTGGTGATGATTTTGCCGATATTTCTGATTGCAGCATCCATCGGCGGACTTATAGGTGGCTATTTCAAACTCAGAAAGAAGGACAACGGATTGTATATTTCGGTGCTGGTCGTTTTACCGTTTCTTGCTTCACCCATCGAATCCTATATCGGCGCCAATACCACGCCATACAAGGCTTACACTTACATCGACATTGCCGCACCGGCTGATAAGATATGGGACAACGTCACAAGGGTGAGAGAAATCAGTGAGGAAGAAGACAACGGTTGGCTGACACACCTGCTGAACTTTCCGCGACCGGTAAACGCTGAGTTAAATCATGAAGGCGTCGGCGCCTACCGCGAAGCAATCTTTACCAATGGACTCGTATTTCATGAAACAGTGACCGAATACTTCGACAACCAGAAAATGTCATTCACGATCAAAGCGCTGCCACACGAAATACCCCTGACCACTATGGACGAACATTTGGTGGTGGGTGGCAAGTACTTTGATGTTCTGAACGGAACCTATGAGCTCGAAAAGCTTGACGAAAGGACCTGCCGGCTTCACCTGTGGAGCAACTTCAAGCTGACCACCACTTTCAATTTTTATGCAAGCTGGTGGGCCAACAGTATCATGAAGGATATACAGAACAACATCCTGCACATCCAGAAAGAACGGGCGGAAAGACAATCCTGAGGAATTGAATAATGGACAGAAAACACAAAAGGGCCATTTTGGTATGAATATAAAGGAGCTAGTCAACGCTATTACTCAAAGGCATTCCTCAGGTGGTATAGAGGTAAATCCACCTGCCGAAATTTCTGACATTGCGGAATTTGAAAAGAATACCAACTTCGTTTTACCAGCAGACTTCAGGGAGTTTTACTTAACATGCAATGGATTTGAGTGCACGGAAGACTTGTTTAATATGATTCCAATAAACACCACCAGACAACCCTCCCGGGATTTTGGTAACAACTGGTTTTATTTCGCAGAATACATGATCAACTCAGACATGTGGGGTCTGCGACATACCACCAACGGAAACTATGAAATATTTAATGGAAGCTTCCCCGAAATAGCCATGACCTCTTCTCTTTCCGAGTTCCTTCAGAGGTTTCTGAAAGGGAATATTTTCGAGGCCGGAGGGTTATACGATTGGCAAAACGAACTTGGTATCAAGGAATGACAATACACAAACACATTTTTCTGGCAATGCTCCTGATATCCTGCCGGAACGAACCTTCCACAAATTCTGAACCATTGAATTACGATATGGATTCCAGTTCGTCAAAACCGGAGATCATAGAAGAAGATGAATCGGATAACCATCTGAAATATCCCTTTATCGAAAAACTGCATGCACTCGGCTTTGGCACGGATACCAACCGGTTACACCAGCTCGCCTACTATGCCTACCCGGAGCTGAAGACATCTCCCTTTAATGAAGATGGAAATGCACTGGTATGCCAACTGGATATTCATAACAGCAGAGTTTTAAAAAGATTCCCCACGGGGGATATAGCATCCGTTCTCTTAAATTCCCTTCACAATGGCAAGGGCTTCTTTTTTGTGGAAGTTGACACGAACGGTGTAGGTTTAAAAAATTCTTTTGATTTTGGCATGGAACTCTGGGACTACACAGAAATGGACTCATCATTGATCAGGAATGCCTGGAAGGAAGTATACTTTCCTATGCCGGTCCGGGTCGATATAATCAATGGCAAGATG